>JAVVRS010000211.1:0-2459 GCA_036654595.1 Oscillospiraceae bacterium
TGCGGTGGGTGGCGAACCGCCACACGTTATGACCGCACGGTTAGATTGCAGTAATCTTTGGTTTGCGTTTGTGCGGTGGGTGGCGAAATTTTAGCAAACTCCCTCCGTCACTGCGGTGACACCTCCCTCAGCGAGGGAGGCAGGGGTGATGAAAGCTCACTCGCACCTTTCTCAAGTCCCCTTCTCAGAGGGGGACGTCGTTCGCAAACGACAGGGGGAGTCGGCGAACCGCCGCACGTTATGACCGCACGTTTATATTGCGGAAATCTTTGGCTTGCGTTTGTGCGGTGAGTTCAAGAAAAAAGAAAGAATATACGCCTTAATTAAATGCGTAAGCCGTGGGCGGCACAATGCGGCACTCCGTGCCGCAGGCGGCTTCGCCGCCGCAAGGGAAGCCAAAGGCTTCCCTTGATTGTGCCGCCCACGGTAAGCCGCAAACTATAAAGATAAAATGTGACCTAAGCTTTAAATGGCAAGGGTCACATTTTCTAAAGGAGGAGATAGCTATCACACTTAATATAAAAAGATTAAGATTAAATGCAAAATTACCATACAGAGCAACAGCAGACAGTGTAGGCTATGACCTTTTTGCGTGTATAGATGAAAATGTTGTAATACCGGCAAAGGGTAGAGTAAAAATACCTTGCGGAATAGCAGTAGAAGTACCGCAAGGGTTTGGGGCATTTTTATTTGCCAGAAGTTCACTTGGAACAAAGTTTGGAGTAGTACCTGCAAACTGTGTTGGAGTGGTGGACAGTGATTACCGTGGAGAAATAATAGTACCACTTGCCAATCATAGTGATACGGATTATATTGTAAGCCCAAATGACCGTATAGCACAGATGGTAATTATACCTGTATTGTGCCCTGAGATAAGCGAAGTAACTGAACTGAATAAAACCGAACGAGGTGATGGTGGTTTTGGTTCAACAGGAAAAGGTGAGTGAAGATAAAATGATAGTACTGGCATCGGCATCACCAAGACGCAGAGAATTGTTAAAATATATTACGGCTGACTTTGTAACCGTTCCGTCAAAGGTAGAAGAAATAGTACCTTTGGGACTTACCCCACCACAGTCGGTAGAATATCTTGCAAAAATTAAAGCAGAAGATATATCAAAACAATACAGCAAAGATATTGTAATTGGTGCAGATACAATTGTGGTTGCCGAGGGTAAGGTTTTAAACAAACCGCAAAGCTATGAAGAATGTGTGGAGATGATAACATTATTATCAGGTAAAACACACAATGTATATACAGGAGTAGCAATTGTAAAAGATGGAAAAACGCACACTTTTTTTGAACAAACAGAAGTGACATTTTATAAATTAAGCAATGAAGAAATTGCAGCATATGCAGATACAAAAGAACCATATGATAAAGCAGGCGGTTATGGAATACAAGGTGGAGGAGCTATGCTTGTACATTCAATAAACGGTGATTATTATAATGTAATAGGTTTGCCTGTGGCAAAACTTTCCAGAGTTTTAAAAGCAATTTAATATTGAATTGTAGACTATTACAAATTTTACATAGTTTAATGACAAAATATTTCACAAAAAATTTTTCTCTTAACCTTGTGTAAGACAATATCACAGGTTATAATATAAACATATGCTTTTCGTTAATGCACAAATGTTGGCGAAAGACAAATAGTATCGCCAACTGAAAGGGGCTTTTAATTTGATGTTTCCTAAAGATATAGGTATCGACCTAGGTACCGCAAATACGTTGATTTTTATGAAGGGTAAAGGCATTATTATGCGTGAACCTTCAGTAGTAGCCGTTGATATTCGTACAGATAAGGTAAAATTTATCGGTCAAGAAGCTAAAGATGTAATTGGTCGTACACCAGGTTCTATTGTGGCTGTTCGTCCGCTTAAAGATGGTGTTATTGCTGATTTTGATATTACGTCCTCTATGTTAAGAATGTTTATTAAAAAAGTATTTAATAATTCATTGCTTGCACGTCCTCGTGTAATTGTTTGTATTCCGTCAGGTGTAACGGCAGTAGAACGTCGTGCAGTGCGTGAAGCAACTATGCTTGCAGGTGCAAAACAAGTATTTATAATTGAAGAACCTATGGCGGCGGCTATTGGTGCTGATTTACCTGTAGTTGAAGCAACAGGCAGTATGGTTGTTGATATTGGCGGAGGTACAAGTGAAGTAGCTGTAATTTCACTTGGTGGCATTGTTGAAGCTAAAAGTGTGCGTGTTGGCGGTGATGCTTTTGATGCAGCTATAATTCAATATGTTAAAAGAAAACATAATCTTCTCATCGGGGACAGAACAGCTGAAAGTATTAAGATTAATATTGGTTCGGCATATCCATATGATGATGAAGAACCAATGGAAATTAAAGGGCGTAATCTTGCTGATGGTTTGCCTAAAAATGTATTTGTTACCCCTGAAGAAGTGCGTTCGGCTTTAGCAGACCCACTTGCCAGCGTTTTAGATG
>JAVVRS010000211.1:2469-2820 GCA_036654595.1 Oscillospiraceae bacterium
AATTCGTGCTACTTTGGAAAAAACTCCGCCTGAACTTTCGGCAGATATTATTGACCATGGTATTACTTTAACCGGTGGTGGTGCTTTGCTTAAAAATTTAGATAAACTTATTTCAAATGAAACAGGTATGCCTGTTCGTGTTGCAGATAATCCTCTTGATTGTGTAGCATTAGGCACAGGTAAAATGCTTGATAACATGGAACTCTTTAAAGAAGTGCTTAACGAAGACGACAGAAAATATTAAAAGCAGAGAGTCTATACTCCTGCAATGAGCCCCCACAGGGACTGCACGGAGCCATAGGCTCCGTGCAGTCGAGTGGCAGCTTACTTTTGCCCCCCACGGGGCAAAAC
>JAVVRS010000212.1:0-2819 GCA_036654595.1 Oscillospiraceae bacterium
GTTTGCTAAATAAATCTTTGTTAAAATCACAGCTCACACCATGGGGTATTAAGCTTACTGCCCTTGGTGAAAGAATATAGATACCACAATTTGCAAGTTCACTTACTGTAGGCAGAAATGATGGGTTTTCAACAAAGCCTATGATTTTTCCGTTGCTGTCACAACGAACCATATCATACCCTGTATTGTTATCAACACGTTTACATAAAATTGTTACATCAGCTTTTTTTTTATGGTGTGCAACAACAGCCTCGGTTAAATTAAAGTTACATAAAATATCACCGCTTATTACCAAAACGTCTTCGCTTGTATTACCGACTGCATTATACACACCTCCTGCGGTACCAAGCATTATATCTTCGGTTATAAAATTTAGTTTAATATTATTATAGCGGTTATTGGAAAAATGCTCTTTTATTACATTTGACATATACATAAGTGTTATATCTGCTTCATTAAAATTGTGCTTGCCCAGTAAATCTAAAATGTACTCAAGTACAGGCTTGCCGCATAGCCTTAGCATTGGTTTTGGTATTGTACAGCTTAGTGGCTGTAGCCGTAAGCCTTCTCCGCCTGCCATAATTACTGCTTTCATTTTCTTTTTTTCAGTCCTTTCGGGAAGCTTTAACCGGTCTGTGGCTGTCCGCCCGAACGTGTGTGAAATTTCATTTCACACAGGCAGCTTCGCTGCCTCCTCCGCAAAGCGGAGGACGTTCGGGCGGACGCCGACAGACGGCTGAAATTTGGGATAGATGGAATGGTTTAGTTTATTATTGGACATTACAGTGATGATTAATACCAAAATCAGAGAGATATTTTAAGAGAAAATGTATTGTAAATATAAGTATTAAATTAAGGTTTGCTACTTGTGTATAATGTAAAAAGATACTATAATAGTATGTATAAACTTGGCAAAATTTACAAAAGAGGTAAATATATAAAAATGAGTAATAATTTAAAAGAAATACAAATGTATACCGATGGTGCTTGTTCGGGGAATCCGGGACCGGGTGGATATGGAATTGTTTTGAGATATAAAACTATAGAAAAAGAATTAAGCGGTGGAGATAAAAATACAACCAACAACAGAATGGAATTGTTGGGAGTTATAGTTGGACTTGAAAGCTTAAAAGAAAAATGCAGTGTTACAATATATACAGATAGTCAGTATGTGGTTAATGGGATAGAAAAAGGCTGGGCAAGAAACTGGAAAGCAAACAATTGGATTAAAAAGGATAAAAAACCGGCATTAAACAGTGATTTATGGGACAGACTGCTTACAGCAATAGATAAGCATAATGTTACTTTTGTATGGGTAAAAGGTCATGCAGGACACCCTGAAAATGAAAGATGTGATACTTTGGCAGTAGCACAAAGTGAGAGGTATAAAAATTCATAAGAAGTATTGCAAAATATACTAAAAAGGTATATAATTGCCACAAGGAGCATTTCACTCGGAAGCGTTTCTTAATACAACCGCCTTTTCAGCGGAATAATCAAAAGAAAGTGATGAACCAAATGAAAAGAAGAATATATGCAGACAACGGAGCAACTACAAGGATTACTAAGCCCGTACTGGAAGCAATGATGCCATATCTTACCGAAAATTTCGGTAATCCGTCCAGCATTTATGAAATGGGTCGTGAAAGCGGAAAGGCAATTATTGAAGCAAGAGAAAAGGTTGCAAAAGCAATAGGAGCACAGCCTGTTGAAATTTATTTTACAGGTGGTGGCTCGGAAAGTGACAATTGGGCAATTAAAGGTATAGCACATAAATTAGCATCAAAAGGTAAAAAACATATTATTACATCGGTCTTTGAACATCATGCGGTATTACATTCGGTAGACAGCTTAGAAAAAGAAGGCTTTGAAATAACAAGATTGCCAATTACAAAGGACGGCTTCGTTAGGATAGAAGATGTAAAAGCAGCAATACGTCCGGATACAGCATTGGTATCAATAATGTATGCCAATAATGAAATTGGAACAATACAGCCAATTGCCGAAATAGGTGCAATTTGTAAGGCAAATAATGTATTGTTTCATACAGATGCAGTACAAGCAATAGGTAATATAGAGATTGATGTAAAAAAACAAAATATAGATATGTTATCAATGTCAGGTCATAAATTTCACGCACCAAAAGGTGTTGGTGCATTGTATTGCCGTAAAGGTATAATGTTAAACAACTTGATTGATGGCGGTGGACAGGAACGTGGTAAAAGAGCAGGAACTGAAAATGTTGCAAGCATTGTTGCAATGGGTACCGCTATAGAATTAGCAACACAAAACATTGCGGAAAAAACAGCTAAGGTTTCCGCTATGAGAGATAAAATTGTAAAAGCTTTAAGCAACATTCCAATGAGCACTATAAATGGTGATATGACAAAAAGGTTGTCGGGAAATGTGAATATGTCTTTTGTTGGAGCAGAAGGTGAAGCATTACTGCTTAAACTTGATGAACAAGGTATTTGTGCGTCATCAGGTTCAGCGTGTACAACAGGTTCACTTGACCCAAGTCATGTTCTTATGGCACTGGGGCTGGCACATGAAGTAGCACATGGCTCATTAAGGCTGACTATAAATGAAGAAAATACTATGGAAGATGCAGACTGTATTATTAAAGCAGTACCGCAAGCAGTAGAACAACTTCGGGATATGTCACCACTATGGGAAGTAATTGTTTCTAAATGCTCATAAAATTACGGTAAGCCCCACAAATTTAGCGAGCTTATGGGGCGGCACAATGCGGCAATATTGCCGCAGGCGGCTTACGCCGCCTACATGGGCAACCGCAGGTTGCCCATGATTGTGCCGCC
>JAVVRS010000213.1:0-2807 GCA_036654595.1 Oscillospiraceae bacterium
AAGCCGCTTTAATCATAATTGCACATTCAACACGTTTCTTTTCAAGAGCACATGCTAATGGGAATGGTTTTAAAATATCTCCGCAATAGTTCATATTGGCAGCATTACAGCCACCACTGCAATAGAATTTAGCCCAACATGATTTACATTCAGCTTTACAATATACAGTGGAATGTGCAAATTTTTCTTTCATTACAGGGTCAAGCTCTATACTATCCAAAGTACCCATCTTCCATTCTTCATGTCCGACAAACTGATGACATGGATATACATCACCATCAGGGGTTACTGCAATATATTCATTACCGCAACCACAGCCACGCAATCTTTTAATTGCACAAGGTCCTTGTTCCAAATCCATCATAAAGTGGAAGAAATTGAAGAATTTATCTTCTTTACGCATTTCAATAAGTTTATTAGCCAAACGGTCATATTCAGCATAAATATCCGGCAAATCTTCTTCGGTTAAAGCATATGGATATTTAGGGTCGGTTACAACCGGTTCAACAGAAATTTGTTCAAAACCTTCATTATAAAAATGAAGTACGTCCTGCATAAAATCTTTATTGTATTTAGTAAAAGTTGCTCTTATGTAATATTCTTTATCGCCTCTTTGTGCAACCAGCTTTTTAAATTTGGGCATAAAGCTGTCATAACTGCCTGTACCGTCAATATGTACTCTCATTTTATCATTAACTTCAGGTCGTCCATCAGATGATAATACTACATTACACATTTCTTTATTGATAAAATCAATTTTATCATCGGTTAATAATAAACCATTTGTAGTAATGGTGAATTTAAAGTTTTTATCGTTTTCTTTTTCAATTGAACGTGCATATTTTACAATATCTTTTACAACTTCAAAATTCATCAGCGGTTCACCGCCAAAAAAATCCACTTCAAGATTATGTCTGCCTTGTGATTGCTTGATTAAAAAATCTATAGCTTTTTTACCAACCTCAAGGCTCATCATACTTCTTCCGCCTTCATATGCACCTTTATCGGCAAAACAATATTTGCAACGCAGATTACAGTCATGTGCAATATGCAGACACATTGATTTAATCGGTGACAAGCTCATAAGATTATCAAACTTTTGATAATCATCAACCGAGAATAATTGTTCTTTTTTATATAATGCAAACAGCTCATCATAAGCTGATACAATATCTTCTTTTGAATATGGTAATGTAAACAATTCTTTAGGGCAAACATTTAAAAGCGGTGGTGTAAGTTTTTCTAATATATCATAAGTAACATCATCTACAACATGTACTGCACCACTATGTATATCCAAAACAATATTATAGCCACTAAGCTTATATTGATGTATCATATTTTAACTCCAATCATTATCTCTGAACAACAATAAAGGGACAGCAAGCTGTCCCTCCTACTGTGGTCACATTTTAATAAAGTTTATTTTTTGTGTTCACATTTTTGATTTGCAACTGTGCAAGAAGTTTTACAAGCTGATTGACAGCTTGCCTGACATTCTCCACAACCGCCTTTTACAGCAGATTCTTTAAGATTTGGGTTATTTAAAGTCTTGATATGTTTCATAATTCATATTCCTTTCCATTGTAAAAATATAGCCATAATTTATTATAAGTATATCATAGCATTTAACATTATGCAAGGCTGTATTCAATGGTTTATCTTCCGGAATATCGACTGTTTGTACCTACAATTCCACCTATAGCTGAGAAAAGTAAAATAGCAAATAACTTTATAAAAGCAATGCCTCCAAAGCCTTCATGAATGACCGCTAAACCAACTGTCATAATCATTGCAAACAGTACTGCACCACAAAGCATTGCCCAAAAGAAACCTTTTGAATTTACCATTTTAGCTGATATAAACCCTGCTGAAAACCCACCCATTGCAACGGCGGCAATTACCATAGGTTCAACTAAAATTTGCGGTATATCTCCGACCGAAAGTGCTACAGCCATTACAGTAAGTACTGCAATTATGGTGCCTAACCCTGCGGCTATACCCCATAATGCAGGTTCCAGCTGCTTTCTGTAGCTTGATGTTTTTGCTTCCGGCTTTGCTTTGCGTTTGCTCATTATATCTCACCCCTAAAATAATTTGTCATTATAATACTATTAATATTCGGGGGGTAATTATAATATTACTTATCTCCGGTTTCTTTTGCTGCTGCTGTTTGTGCCTGTGCTTGTGCTTGTGCTGTGGTATTCATTTGAATAGCCCATCTTGCAATTCTGATTTTGCTGCGGTCTGTACCTGTTTCAATAACTACAGTTTCATCTTTAAAGCTTACAACACGTCCGATAATTCCGCCGGCTGTAATAATTTCATCACCAACTTCAATTTTAGAACGCATATCTTTCATCTGTTGGTCTCTTTTTTTCTGTGGACGGATAAGCATAAAATAACTAACGACAAGTATCAAGATAAAAGGTACAAATGTCATCCATGTCATTGCCTGTTCAGGTGCTGCCAATAGTAAAGCATTCATAATTAAACTCCATTCCGCCGCTTAATTGCGGCACAAAAAATTATCTTTCCAAGTTAAACTTATCTAGGGTTAACACTCATTGGCTTTATCTTGCGAAAAAACCTGTAAAATTTATTATAACGTGTTTATTCAATTGTTGCAAGTAGGTATAAAATCAATTTAAAATTTAGTCATATTCTGGTCGCAAGAATATCTATATATTTTGCTTTAAATTCATTAAATCTATCTTCATCTAATGCTATACGAATTTTTTCCATTAATGTGTTGTAAAAATATAGGTTGTGCATAACTGCAAGACGCATACCAAGCATTTCATTGG
>JAVVRS010000214.1:0-2779 GCA_036654595.1 Oscillospiraceae bacterium
CATTTCATGCCGCCGGCGGCTTCGCCGCCGCATTGTCAACTTTTAGTTGACAATGATTGTGCCGCCCCACTGAAGCTTGCAGACTTGGGTTAAAAAATCAGCTTTTCAAAGGAGAAAATTATGAATAATACAGTTAGCTTTGAAGATATAAAAAATAGTTCGGAGATAAGGACATATATTGCCAGAGCAGATGAAACACTTTCAGCACTGGGCTATAGTGAACATTCCTTTACCCATGTAACGAAATGTTCTTCGGTTGCTTATGATTTGTTAACGGCGTTGGAATTTGAACCGAGAACCTGTGAGCTTGCCAGAATAGCCGGATTTATGCACGATATAGGTAATGTTATAAACCGTTCTGACCATGCACATAGCGGAGCTATATTGGCGTTCAGATTGCTTGAAAAGATGGGTATGCAGCCGGAAGAAATTGCAACGGTAGTACAGGCAATAGGGAACCATGATGAAAAAACAGCAGTGGTTGTAAATGCGGTAGGAGCAGCGGTAATTCTGGCAGATAAAAGTGATGTACGCAGAAGCAGAGTGAGAAACCGAGATGCAACTAAATTTGATATACATGACAGAGTTAATTATGCAGTTGAATGTTCGGTATTAAAATTAGAACTTGAAAAACAATCGGTTACATTGCAGCTAAGTGTTAATTCTGAAATTTGTCCGGCAATGGAATATTTTGAAATTTTCACACAGCGAATGTTATTGTGCCGACGTGCAGCAAATTTTTTAGGGTTAACATTTCATTTAAGAATGAATGATGTTACATTATTATAACTAAAACAAGATGTCTCCCGCCTCTAAGGCGGCGAGTTACACTTGTTTTTTTCAGTGGGGGTACAATCCCCCACTGAAAACGTTGAATCTTCGATTGAAAGCAGGTGGATAAGGATTGATAAATTATTTAGCAGAGGGACAGGATATTATTGTAAGCGGACTGAGTGATATAAGTTTGCAAGATACATTGGATTGCGGACAATGTTTTAGATTTAGTAAAATTGATGAGGAATTGTTTGAAGGAGTTGCAGGAGAACATTATTTAAAAGTGGGTAAGCAAGGGGATATAGTAAGATTTTATAATACTACCGAAGAATTGTTTTGTAGCTTTTGGAAAAGATATTTTGATATGGATACAGATTATCTCAGTATAAGAACATCGCTTTCACAAGATGAAGTTTTAGCAAAAGCTATTAAGTATGCCCCGGGCATACGGGTTTTAAAGCAAGACCCATGGGAAACATTGTTATCATTTATTTTAAGTCAAAATAATAATGTTAAACGGATAAAAGGAATTGTTGAGCGGCTTGCCGCAGAATTTGGTGAACCGATAGCTGATGGATTTTATGCGTTTCCAACAGTAGAACGTATGGCAAATTGCACATTAGAAGATTTAGTGCCGCTTAGGGCAGGATTTAGAGCAAAATATATTATGGACGCAATACAAAAAGTAGCTTCGGGTGAACTTGATTTACAAAAGGTTGCAATGTTGCCAACGGCTGAAGCACAAAAGTCACTGATAACAATAAAAGGGGTTGGGGAAAAAGTAGCTGATTGTGTGTTATTGTATGGCTTTGGACGAATGGAATGTTTCCCAAAAGATGTTTGGATTAAACGTGCGGTAAAACATCTTTATCCGCAAGGGTTACCACAGGTTTTGCTTGAAAATGGAGGTATAGCACAACAATACATATTTCATTATGCACGAACCTGTCCGGAAGCCTTTGTTATGACAGAAGATTAAATTTGTATCACCTATTTATTTTTAGCTATGAAATGTGTTACAATGTAGATAACAAATAAACACCCAAGGCAATAATTTGCGAATTTTATAAAGAAAAGGTGGTAAGTCAATGCTAGTTACAACAGATGAAATTTTACAAGACGCACATAAGAACAAATATGCGGTAGGTGCTTTTAATTTTTCCAATATGGAAAATCTTCATGCCATTGTTGAAGCAGCAGATGCTATGAAAGCACCGGTTATTTTAGCAGCATCACAAAGTGCTATTAAATATGCCGGTCTTGAATGTATGGTTGCAATGGTTAGAGTAGCAGCAAAAAATTCTAAAGTACCAATAGCTCTGCATCTTGACCACGGAACAGACTTTAATACCATCATTGCTTGTATTAAAGAAGGTTTTACTTCGGTAATGATTGATGGTTCAAGTTATGACCTTGCCGGAAATATTGCCGTAACTTCGGAAATTGTTAAGATTGCTCATGCAGTAGGTATTTCTGTTGAAGGTGAACTTGGCAGATTGTCAGGGGTTGAAGATCATATCTCGGTAGAAGAAAAAAATTCAATCTATACAAATCCCGCAGAAGCAGAAAAGTTTGTTCGTGAAACCGGAGTGGATTCTCTTGCAATTGCAATAGGAACAGCACATGGAAAATATAAAGGCTTACCAAAACTTGATTTTGACCGTTTGGACGAAATTAAAAAACTGCTGAATATGCCAATTGTATTACATGGTTCTTCAGGGGTTCCTCTTGAAGATTTACAAAAAGCTGTTAAACTTGGTGTTAATAAAATTAACATTGATACCGATGTACGTCAGGCATTTACCGATGGTGTACATGAAGTATTTGCAAAAAAACCAAGTGAATATTGTATCAGAAAAATTTGCGGCAAAGGTAAAGAACATATGTACAATGTAGTTTGCGAAAAAATAGACTGCTTTGGCAGTGCAGGCAAGGCATAGGCTGTGCCGGTCGCTTATCCCCACAGGGGCTTGCCGTTTAGCGGCAAGCCCCTGTGGGGATTTTT
>JAVVRS010000215.1:0-2775 GCA_036654595.1 Oscillospiraceae bacterium
TCATATCCCGAATATGTGTGTACAACATACCATTTTGCAGCTTCAGACATGGTTTTGTTCCTCCATTAAGCACCCAGCAAAAGATTTCTGACAAGACTTAATACTACATCAAATGCACATATTGCAGCTGATGACAAGACTACCACAACCAAAACAACAATAGTATTGTTTATTACCTGTTTTCTTGTAGGCCAAACAACCTTCTTGATTTCACCTCTTAGTTCTCTAAAAGAACGTGAGGCATTAGCGGCGAATTTCTTAGGACCTGTAACTTCTTTTTTTTCTGCTTTTTCAGCCATATCAGTATCCCTTCCTTTCGCCCATTACTTGGTTTCTTTGTGTGGTGTGTGCTTCTTGCAGAATCTGCAATATTTGTTCATTTCCAGTCTGTCAGGGTCATTCTTTTTGTTTTTCATTGTGTTGTAATTACGTTGCTTGCATTCCGAACAAGCCAGTGTGATTTTAATCCTCATATCGGCACCTCCTGATAAAAACGGATTTTGTTTGCCTCCCTCGGTTGGTTCCTTTGCATAAACGTTAAATATGTTTTTTACCCCTATAATTCCGCCGGAAAAATAATGGCAAAAAAAAATAACCCTTTTAGAGGTATTTCAATCATATCATACTTGTTTCCCACAGTCAAGCCTTTTTTCAGTGTTTTTTCAGCTGCCTTTTGTTTGAATTATATCTCCAACAACCTAAACGGTGTTCATCGGGGCGGCACAATCTCATGGGCACCTCCCATAGGATGTGCCCATGACGGCGGCGAAGCCGCCGGCGGCACGAAGTGCCGCATTGTGCCGCCCCAAGCCTGCTTTACCTTGTAAGCCAAAAAGTATGCCTGTAATCATAATTATCCCCGAATAGCATTGATATACTTCTTATTATATGATAAAATAAACTTTGAAACGAATTTTTGAAAATTGATGATTTCCCGAAAATTGATTTATTTTTTTTGGAGGTTTATACTCTATGCCTAAAAAAACGATTGCTGTTATCTTTGGTGGTGTTTCAAGCGAATATGAAGTATCTTTACTCAGTGCTTCCTCCCTTTTGCAGAATATACCTCTTAATAAATATGACCCTGTTATGATTGGCATTACCAAAAGCGGAAGATGGCTGAGATATACGGGTGACCCAGCCAACCTGCCCAATGACAAATGGCTGCAAGATAACAGCTTACTTACCCCGGCTTTCATCTCACCCGACCGCAATATCGGAGGTCTTATCCTTCTTAATGGCAATAGTTATTCAACTTTAAAGCTTGATGTAATATTCCCTGTTTTACATGGTAAAAATGGTGAAGACGGTACTATTCAGGGCCTCTTTGAAATTGCAGGTATTCCTTATGTTGGCTGTGATGTAATTTCAAGTGCAATGTGTATGGATAAAGCCATAACTCATACTATATTAGATAAAATTGGTATTCCAACCGCTAAATGGCAACAAATACTGCTCAGTGAAATGGATAATTACCCTGCTGTTGAAAATCGACTTGTTTCTTCACTTGGTTTTCCAATGTTTATTAAACCGGCAAATGCAGGCTCATCTGTCGGTGTAAGTAAGGCTAAAACCGTTGCTGACTTAAAAGCTGCTCTTGATACTGCATTTAATGAAGATACCAAAGTTATTGCCGAAGTTGCAATTGTAGGTGCAGAGGTTGAATGTGCTGTCCTTGGTAATCATGATGCGGTTGCAGCTTCTGTTGTAGGGGAACTTACTCCTGCTGCTGAATTTTATGATTATAATGCAAAATATATTTCAGGTACCACTGAACTCCATATACCTGCAAGAATACCTCAGCAAATCTCTGAATTAATTCGTACAACTGCTGTTGCTGCTTACAAAGCACTCGGTTGCAGTGGACTTGCTCGTGTTGATTTCTTTGCTAAACCCGATGGCAGTATTCTATTAAATGAAATTAATACTTTACCCGGATTTACTTCAATAAGTATGTACCCTAAGATGTGGCAAGCTGCGGGTGTAAGCTATAGTGACCTCATTGATAAGCTTATTGTTTATGCCCTCAACAGAGAGGTCAATAATATGACCGCAAAGGATAAATTTATATGAAAAAAGAAGTTTTAATTACAATAAAAGATGTTCAAGATATTGATGGTGATTTGGAAACAATAGAAATGACCACCGCCGGTAAATTCTATCGCAAAGATAATGCCTATTTTCTTGCATATAAAGAAACTGAAGCAAATGGTTTTGGTGGTTCTACTACTACTCTTAAAATTGAACCATCTCAAAAAGTAACAATTACTCGTTTAAGTAAATCAGCTCGTTCGCAATTAATTGTTGAAAAAGGTATCCGTCACCAATGCTATTATGATACCGGCTTTGGTGATTTAATGCTTGGTGTTATGGGCAGCGGCTTTGAAATTGATTTAGGTGATGATGGCGGAGAAATAAGTTTTGCTTATTCTCTTGATGTTAACACAAGTCTTGCCAGTCATAACAGTGTAACCGTTTCGGTACAATAAAGCTTAATTTACCGCTGACCGCTTCGGGGCGGCACAATCAAGGGCAACCGGAGGTTGCCCTTGAGGCGGCGAAGCCGCCTGCGGCATGAAATGCCGCATTGTGCCGCCCGAAGCCTAAGCTGTCGCAATTCCCATAGTGGTTTGCCGGCTCCCCCTGTCGTTTGCGAACGACGTCCCCCTCTGAGAAGGGGACTTGGGAAAGATGCGGTCATAACGACCGGCGGTTCTCCCCCCCAGCCTCCCTCGTTGAGGGAGGTGTCACCGCAGTGACGGAGGGAGTTTGCTA
>JAVVRS010000216.1:0-2762 GCA_036654595.1 Oscillospiraceae bacterium
TTTCTTTTTTCTTGAAAAAGAAAGAAGCAAAGAAAAATCGCCTAAAGGATATGGTTTTTCGTTTGTTGCGACAAACGCCTAAGGGCGTTGCCCTTAGAACCTATGATTTTTTGAAAAAAATCAAGTAAAACTTTTATTATTGGGTTACGATAGTGACGGAGGGAATATATTAAGCTGTCAATTCATCATAGCTTGCAAATTCATAGCCTTGTTCTCTGGCGTAATCAATAAAACTGCCTAAAATTTCAGTATTGGTTTTAGATACCGCATGAAGCAGATATATTGCACCCGGGTGCAATTTTTTATCTAAAGTTTGTAAAGCATCACTTGGATTTGGTTGAGCATCAACAATCCAATCCTTGTAAGCAAAGCTCCAAAATACACTTCTATAACCCATTTCTTGTACTAATGCAAGAGATTGTTCACTGAAAGAACCTTCGGGATAACGAAAAAGATTCATATCATAATCATAAGTTTCTTTAATGTAATTGTGTAAAGTTAAAATTTCTTCCGCTTGTTTATCATTGGAAATACTTGGCATAACAGGGTGAGTTGAACTGTGATTACCTACGGTATGACCTTCATCTATCATACGTTTTACTAAATCATCTTCACTTTTAGCATAAGGTAAAGTTACAAAAAATACAGCAGGACAATTTTTATCTTTTAAGACATCAAGAATGGCACCTGTATAACCGTTTTCATAGCCCTCATCAAAGGTTAAGTATATTTTATTATTGTCAGGGGCAATAAAATCAGCATTATATTTACCATATTTTTCTTGATAAGCTACTGCTCCGTTAGAACGATTTTTTTCATCTACAGGACCACCGGGACCCCAATTTAAAATATTGGGGTCAATATCTCCTATCTGAGAAAAATCAGTGCTTAAAGCAGGTGCAGTACGTTGAGATTCTTCTGTTTCGGGCTGTGCTTCGGGCGGAGTATCTTTTCTTGGAGGTTGTTCGGGTATTTGGTCATTATTTATTTCGGGTGGGGTTTGTTCATCTGTTTTATCACGACTTGAACAAGCAGTAAAAATACCCAAACTCATTATAACAATAAGACTTAATGCTATGATTTTTTTAAAATTCATTTTTTTTACCTTCCTTTTAGTTTAAAGTATTTAATCTAATCTTTGTCACATAATAACAAAAGCACTTTAATAATAGCTTGCACAGATAATTTAAAAATATAATTAGGTCATTTATATTTAAAAAAATACTATGTATTCTATAGTGTTTAGTATCTCACAAAATTATTGCAAAGTCTAATATTTTTATATATAAATGGAGGATATTGATGAAAAATCTAAAAATTAAGAGAATATCTGCAAGAGAAATACTGGATAGCAGAGCTAATCCTACAATTGAAGCTATTGTAATGCTTGAATGTGGTGTCATTGCAAGAGCTTCTGTTCCATCGGGAAAATCAAAAGGTATTTATGAAGCTTTGGAACTGCGTGATGAAGATGTTACTCGTTATAATGGTCAAGGTGTTTTAACTGCTGTTCAAAAGATAAATACTATTATAAATAGTAGTCTTAAAGGTATAAATGCTGCCAATACAGCCCAAATTGATGATATTTTAATAAAACTTGATGCTACTTGGAATAAGTCTAATCTTGGTGCTAACACTACCCTTGCTGTATCTATAGCATGTGCAAGAGCAGCTGCTAAAGCTTATAATCAACCACTGTATCGTTTTATTGGTGGTACATCAGCAAATGTAATGCCTATTCCTATGATGAATATTATAAATGGTGGCGTTCACAGTGATAATGGCTTGGACGTACAAGAATATATGATAATGCCCAGATGTGCAGTCAGCTTTGCTGAGGGGTTACGTCAATGTGTTGAAGTGTATCATACTTTAGGTGAAATTTTGGATAAAAATAAATTGTATACAGCAGTTGGTGATGAGGGCGGTTATTCGCCTAATTTAACAGAAGATACACAAGCTTTGGATTTGATTTCAGAAGCTATTATTAAGGCAGGTTATAAACCTTATGATGATTTTTCTATTGCTCTTGATGCGGCGGCAAGCGGCTGGAAAGCTGATAATGGTTATAAATTGCCAAAATCAGGTAAACAATATACCACAGATGAATTAATCTCTTATTGGCAAGAATTATGCCGCCTCTACCCTATTTGCTCACTTGAGGACCCTCTTGATGAAGAAGATTGGACAGGTTGGCAGAAAATTACAAAATTAATGGGCGATAAAATACAGCTGGTTGGTGATGATTTGTTCGTTACACACCTTTCACGTTTGAAAAAAGGTATCAATATTGGTTGTGCTAACAGTATCTTAATTAAACCAAATCAAGTAGGTACAATTTCGGAAACATTGCAAACTATACGCTTGGCTAAAAAATCAGCCTATAATGCAATCATTTCTCATCGCTCGGGTGAAACCGAAGATACCTTTATTGCAGATTTTGCCGTTGCAATTAATGCAGGACAGATTAAAGCAGGTGCTCCTTGCCGCAGTGAACGTACAGCTAAATATAATCAGCTATTACGCATTGAAACGGCGATACTCTGACCGCACGGTTAGATTAAAGCAATTTGCAGTTTATGTTTGTGCGGTGGTGGCGAACCGGCGAACCGCCGGTCGTTATGACCGCACGGTTAGATGGTGCAGGTTTGCAGCTTGCGTTTGTGCGGTGGATTTAAGAATTTTGCTATTGCTTATTGCAACAAATCCTAAAAGTTTTACTTGATTTTTTTCAAAAAATCATAGGTTCTAAGGGCAACGCC
>JAVVRS010000217.1:0-435 GCA_036654595.1 Oscillospiraceae bacterium
TAATGTGGAGTCCTCAAGCATAGTCTTCATGGCGGAAACTGCTTGGTCACGAGATTTGTTGCGGTTAAGACGTGCATCTGCAAAATAGTTGGCACTTGTTTCGCCGCTGACAGGTTTATCAACAAATTGTGCATCTCCATAATTCTCTGATTTTTCTACCGTTTCGGTAGTGATATAGCTTTCGCCTTCATTGTTGAATTTATAATTGATATAAACTGCAACGGTTAATGCTACTACCAATGTAGCAAGGATAATTTGTCGTTTACCTATAATCATATTCATCTTCATAATATTCTCCGTTTCTCCTGCAATGTCAATTTTTTTAATTAATATGTAGTTCGGTTACCCACTGCGGAAAGCAAACCGTTTATTATATATTAAACCTGTTCGGTTATTGCTTTGGAACGATACATACTTGATTGGCACCAATGCCTA
>JAVVRS010000217.1:445-2731 GCA_036654595.1 Oscillospiraceae bacterium
AAACTGTTGTAATAGCTTCGCTTATTCTACTACAAACAACAGAATTTGAAGCTCCGTCGCAAACGACTACAACACCTTTTACTGTAGGTTCAATCTGTGTTGAAATAACAGGCTGTGCATTACCCTTAGAGTCATCAACCAACACCAGATTATTTTCATTAGTAGCTTTATATTGAACTTTTTTTGTTTGTTCACCTTCAAAATCTTGGTATTTATCACTGTTTGTTTTATCTTCACTGGCATAGACATATTCTGTACCTTGGTTAATGGTAACCATTACGCTCACCTTACCAACCCCTTGAATACCACTGAGTAACAAGCAAAGCTTATTTTCAATCTCACTTATATATTCTTGATTGGAAATTACAGATACCTCCCTTGACACAGATTTTGCATCATCTTTCGGCTGAATAAATCCCGAAATGAAGATAAGTAATAAGCCGATAATGCCTGCAATAAAAATAAAAGTAGCTTTATTCTCTTTCTTAAACAGCTTTAAGAAACCTGTGGCTTTTTCAGTCATGTTTTTATTTCCTCCTTGCTGTAGGTAATGTTACAGCTAATACCAAGCTGCTTTGAGAGCAACTCTTTTACCTGTTGTTGTGCTTTAATGTCTGTTTGCTTTAATGTAAGTTCGGCTACAATACAGCTTATGTTGTCATTTTCATTATTATGAATATTAACCTCAATCTTTTCGGGGACAACACCTATAGCGGCAAGTTCTTCCTTTATAATACTTTTTATATTCTCATTTGATTTTGAATATGCAATATCCGAAGCAATTTTTTCAGCTTGTTGTCTTGCCTGTTCCATCTGCGTGTTACTGCCCTGTAAATCCAAACTAAGTTCTATGCCTCTTAAATTCATCAGCGGAGATATTAAACAGGTTAAAAATACCAGACCACCCAGCATTTTATAAATTTTTGTATTTGACCCCTCGGGTAATATAATGAACAACAATGAACAAACTATTGCACAGTAACAGATTGCTGTTGCCCACATTCTTATATCTTCCAAATTTTCACCCCATTCCTATAACCATGACAACGGTTGTACATACAATAACAAGCAATCCAAAGCACATTAGGAACGCAAGCATTACTGAAAGCGTAGAACCTGCTGATTTGAAAAGCTTTGACAGAGTTTCAACACCAAGCATTTTGGCAATTTCACCGGTTATGCTCATAAGCATTGTCCAGATTGAAACATTGATTACAACGGGTAAAAATGTAAGCAGTGCAATTACTACCGCAAAGGCACCCAATGTACTTTTCATTAGCAGCAAACACCCCTGAGCCGCTGAAAAAGCATCGGACAAAGCACCGCCTACCACAGGAATGAAACTGCCAATAATAAACCTACCTGCTTTGGTTGCCAAGGCATCGGAACCTGTACCGACCAAAGTCTGAATAGAAAACAGCCCTACAAATATCGTGGTCATAAGTCCCAATACCCAACAAACAGACGTTTTAATAAATGAGGTTATTCCGTCCAAGTTCATTTCGGGAGCGGCAGAAGAAACCAGACACATTGCAAAGTAAATGCTCATTAACGGAATGAGTACGCTTGCCGCTACCTGTGAAACTATCTGGCAGGCAGTAAATAAAAATATATTATATGTAGTTGCAGTGAGTGGGTGTCCGCCTGCGGCTACTACTCCTGTGAAAACAGGGATAAAAGAAAGTATAAACAATGCACATTGCTGAAGTCCTCTTGCAGTTGATGAAATACATTTTACAATCGGTTCGGAGATAAAAGAAATTACACAGAGTGCCGAAACCACCGAAAACACGCCATTTAAAGAGTTGTCCAAGAAAGATTGTTTCATACCTGTCAAAAAAGCAGATAAAAGTATGATTCCAATTAGTGTTGCAAATATCTGTATTGGCCGCCGTACCTGTGTAACTACAATATTTTTAATAACATTAAAAAATTCATTGGGTGACATTGCTATAATTTCACTTATAGACATTCCGGAAAAATTCATCTTATCTAAGGTTTCTTTTGCTTCCTCGGGTATTTCGTCCAACAGTTGTTCGCTGCCAAGCTTACCAAGCTCCCCATCAATATCAAATGGCGGATTTGATTGCTCCTCAGCGTAGCATACCACCGACGTGAAGATTAGTATCAATGGCAAAATCAGCATTAATATCCTTTTCATTTTATTTCTCCTGCTTTCAGCGTTGTATAAGCTCTATTGCTATATCAAGCAAGTTCTTAAATAGAGGTAATGCTACAAGCAAAACCGCAATTTTTCCCGACATCTCAATCTTTGAACCTATTGAA
>JAVVRS010000218.1:0-2715 GCA_036654595.1 Oscillospiraceae bacterium
AAAGTAGAGGTTTAGTGCGACATAAGTTAAGGTGAAAATAGACACAGAATATCTACCAATGTACTGATTATTTATTGCAAATGCCATGTTAAGGCATTATTAAATATGCAAACACAATACAATTTCTAAATAAAGTTTTTTGTATAAATCCTCTACCTTTAGTGTAAAAATTTCACTGTTTTAATAGCAGTTTTTCATATTTCCTTGCAACTTTATAAAAATTACTTTGTTTAAGTCCTGCCAGCTGATATGCCTGTGCAGGGCTTATTTCTTTTGACTTCCATTTATTGTAAATTTCAGGGAAGTCTTTCGGTATTTTTTTATTGGGTCTGCCAAAAATCACACCCTTTTGTTTAGCTGCAGCAATCCCCTCTGCTTGCCTCTGACGAATGTTGTTCCTCTCGTTTTCTGCAACAAAAGATAAGAGCTGCAAAACAATATCACTGATGAAGGTACCAAGCAAATCTTTGCTTTTGGTAGTATCCAGAAGCGGCATATCAATTACAATAATATCAACGTCCATTTCTTTGGTAATAATTCTCCACTGCTCCATAATCTCTTTATAATTCCTGCCTAATCTGTCAATGCTTTTAACAATTAAACAATCCCCCTTTTTAAGCTTTTTCAGAAGTTTTTGGTATGCCGGTCGATTAAAATCTTTTCCCGATTGTTTGTCCATATAAATATTCTTTGAAGGAATATTCCTCTCGTTCATAGCAATAACTTGTCTGTCTTCATTTTGGTCCTTTGATGATACTCGTATGTATCCATAGATATTTGACATTTTGACCCTCCTAATATAAAATGGTTTCAATTTAAGGTGTTACTTATATTTTAGAGGTATTTTGCGACAAAATATGCAGGTAAATTTACCCAACAAATTAAACCGGCAGTTTTATAGAATAATTTGAGGGTGTAGAAGCATTATACACTAATTTGTCTTTTGGTATATAACTATATTTTAGGAGTGCTTTGTGTTACAATAAAAATATTAATGCTTATTCTATCTTGATATAAATTTAAAGTTTATTTACTATGACTAAACGGAGGTATCTTATGAATAAAATTGTACTTGCTTTATTGATTTTGCTTTCGGTTTCATTTACTGCGTGTTCTCAAAATCGCTCTGTTGCAACGCCGCAAGAGCAGCCTACACAAAACAAACAGGTAACCGTTCCACAGAAGGAAAACAATCTCCCCGGGAAAACAAAGCTTTCTCCGGAAGGGATAACCATGCAAGTTTTGTCTACAGCAGAGGATTTAGTTGATTTTTCCGAGTTCATAAACCAAAATCAAGAACAACAGCCTGCTGATATTATATGGACACTTGAAAATGATATTGACCTTACAGGTATTGAATGGATACCAATTGGAGTTGCACATTGGGAAGAAGAAACAGGTATGTCAGATTGGAAAGACAAAGGTTTTTCCGGTGTATTTGACGGTCAAAATCATCGTATTATAGGACTTGAGTTGCTTGGCAAAGAAGTATATACAACAGGATTTTTCGGGAAATTATGCGGCACCGCAACGATAAAAAATCTTCATGTGCAAGGTGACGTTATTGGTGAAAATAATGTTGGCGGTCTTGTTGGAATGGCGGGCGGCGGTTACGAAGAAAGTCAAACCATAATTGAAAACTGTTCTTTTACAGGTACAGTTAATGCGATTTCCGATTCAGTTGGCGGTTTAATTGGCTGTACAGGTGAACGTACTCAAGTTATACGTTGCTATGCTGATGCTCAGGTGACAGGCGGAACTTCAGTTGGTGGATTAATTGGCACCGCCAATAATGAAAGCTCTATTTCGGACAGCTATTGCCGAGGAGTGGTTAATGCTCAGCTCCCTGAGAAAAATGAGCTTAAAATGGGTATTAAGCATCAAGCTAAATGGGGTACCTATCTTCCTGATGAAATACAACTTAGCATGATAGGCGGATTTGCAGGAGGCACATTTAATGCGGATATCAATAGATGTTACAGTGATGTAATTGTAAATGCTTATGCACCTGCGAGAATGTTGGGGGCATTTATTGGTTATTACTCAGGCAGAGATAATAGTTGCTATTATAATGCAGAGAAAAATGCAAACTGGAAAATAGGATATGCCTATTCCGGTACTGACAGCAGTTTTACTGCAAAACCACTAAACAACGAACAATTTAAACTTAAAGATAGTTTTGCCGGATTTGATTTTGATACTGTCTGGGCAATGGACAATCAAAACGGTACCCCTGTTTTAATTAACAGCAATAACACCTAGGCATATATGTATGCGTGATATGATGGCAGAATTACCCGAAGCACATATTGAAAAATTAGAATAATTATAAAAAGAGGCTGTTGCAAAAAGCGACTGTGTCACAAGGGAAAACTAAGAAACGCAAACTGAATACCAAGAAAGGTCCTCATACAAAGCATCGTCTGCAATGTATGAGGACCTTTTTCAGTGTGCTTGTGCCAACCACATATCCTTCGTATACGGTTCAACATTGAATGCTATTTTTGTGGGAAGATTGTGCTCATTTTGCTTGCACACAAAACTTTCTTTTCACAAGCATTGCAAATAGGACAGAAAGCAAATCTGCAATGGGCATACTAAAAAATAATGCCACAATTGGTGAGATAGGCAGACCAACGAACGTAACCAGTGAGGGAATGAGATACACTAGCGGAATTAGAAAGAAAACCTGCCTTGATAAAATCAGCAGCACCG
>JAVVRS010000219.1:0-623 GCA_036654595.1 Oscillospiraceae bacterium
CATCAGCACTCTTATGAAGTGCGGAGCAGACGACCTTTCAAGTGAACTGGGAGGTAAAAATCTTGCTCCCTGTGCAATATCCGATATCGAAACTGTCATTTTTCAAGACGGCGGCGGTTTTTGTTTGGGTACAGATAAATCCAACTCACACAAATATTATATTGTGAAAAATGATACCCATGTGCTCTGTCTTGGGGCAACACGAAGCGGTAAATCAAGAACGGTAAATTTACCTACCGTTATTTTACAGGCTCTTGCCGGTGAAAACATGGTGAACCTTGATGTTAAAGGTGAGATGTATTTTTACACTGCACCTTTCCTTGAACGTTTGGGCTATGAGGTCATTACTTTGGACTTTAATGACCTTGCAAAATCCGCACAATATAACTTTTTACAGCCGGTTATTGATGCAGTAAATATCGGTGATATCGCAAAAGCAATGGAACGTGCAAGAGATATTGTTACCGGTCTTGTACCGGAAGAAAACACCAATGAAAAGCTGTGGGTTAACGGTGAACGTGCGGTTATGACCTGTGCAATTATGGCGGTGGTATACGATAATCGTGACCAACCGCAGTATCAAAATATTGCAAATGTGTTTTATTTTCTTGCTAAAATGTGCA
>JAVVRS010000219.1:651-2713 GCA_036654595.1 Oscillospiraceae bacterium
CTTTACCTTAACACTTTGCCTCCGCATCACCCTGCAATACACAGTATCAATATCAGTGAGGTTGCTCCTGCAAAAATGCGTGGCAGCTTTTACACCTCCGCACTTTCTTCTTTAGAGATGTTTTCAACAAATCCATATGTATACTCAATGGTACAAAAAACCTCTTTTGACCTTGCAAAAACAGCAACACACAAGACTGCAATTTTCCTCATAATACCCGATGAAAAAAGTACATATTACCCGCTTGCAAGCTTGTTTATCTATCAGCATTATCAAGCAATCGTTGAAATCAGTAAAAAATACGGCAACCGTTTGCCGATACGCACCAATTACAACCTTGACGAATTTGGGAATATAAATAAAATCCCCGACTTTGCCAAACAGGTAACGGTGGGCGGCGGCAGAGGTATTCGGTACAACATATTTTTGCAGGATTTCAATCAACTTGATAAAATCTATGGTGACAAGGACGGTAAAACTATACGCAGTAACATGGAAACATGGGTATATTTACAAAGCGGAAGCGATGAAAGTAAGAAAGAATTTTCCGAAAAGCTGGGCAAATATACCATAAAATCTCCCTCTGTTTCTTCAAGTTCTTCCGGCAGCGGTTCTTCAAGCTACAACTACACAGGCAGAGAACTGCTTACTGCTGAGGAAATACGAAAAATTCAGCGACCGTATCAGCTTGTCACCTCTCGAAACAGCCCTGCAATTATGTATGCTCCCGATATATCAAAAACAATAATGAACAAAATGCTTGGCTTAGGTAGTATGGAGCACAACAAAAAGCTCATCATGCATCGTGATAGTCGCAGACCTAAGCGTATTGTGCAGATGTCCGACATCTTATTAAAACCGGTTGAGGAATATATTCCGTATGGGCAAGGCAGAACTGTTCCCGAAATGTCTGAACCCAAGCTACTAAACAATGTAAAAGGAGAAGAAGAATGATAACAATATTAAGCCTTGCAAGCTCACCGATAGCAACCGGACTTACAAATTTAATCAATGATGTCACTACCATGCTGATGGTATTGGGACCCATAGCCTGTATATCTGCAGGAATATACTTCACAATCCGTCGAGGTATGGCTGATGAAGCCGACGGCAAAATGTGGACTAAACGTATTACCACAGCAATAGTTTGCGGAGTTTTCTGTCTGCTTGTCGGTGCTCTTATCCACCTGCTGATTGGATATTTCCCGTCTGCATCAGCATGAGTGGGATTATAACCGACTTCATTTATGAGATTATAAATGAAAGTATTATGACCTTTTTCAATGGCTTTTTTACCAATATAATTACCATGGCATTCTTTGCCGAGCAATACATTTCAAGCGTTTTATCAAATTCCACATTCAACGAAATATATTCATTTATATACACCGTTTCAATCTCTCTGATTATCATAAAATTTCTTAAAAAGGGGTTCTTTGTGTACATACTTTGGCGTGACGGTGATGCCGACACCTCTCCTGTGGAAACGCTTGTAAGTCTTGGGCTTGCGACCTTTATCATGGCGGCATTTCCAACGCTGTACCAAAGTGCAGTCGACATTTCCCTTTGGTTTATCGGGGAAATCGGCTTACAGCTTGGCGGTTTTGCAACCGTTCCCGACAATGAACTTTTAGCCGGAGTATTTTTAGGTACAAAAAGCCTTGTAAACGCAATACAAATGCTGATTTACCTTGTCATGCTTGTGCTGATGTATTTTAAATATCTGCGGCTTGGTATTGAACTTATGATACTGCGACTTGGTGTTCCATTTGCCTGTTCGGGTCTTGTTGACAGCGACAGCGGAGTATTCAAGCCGTATATGGAGCAGATTGTTAAGACAATATTTACAATCATTATACAGTATTTCTGTCTAATGCTTTCCCTTGCTTTGATGATTAGACAAGCAAACGGCGAAAGCCTTTGGTGGGCAATTGCACTGTGTGCGGTGGCTCTGTCAACTCCACGGTTATTATCTTCATTCTTAATCGGTGCAAACGGCGGCGGCAAGTTTACCTCTGCGGTGCATACTTCAAGTGCTCTTATGAACTTGATTAAAAAGTAG
>JAVVRS010000220.1:0-2694 GCA_036654595.1 Oscillospiraceae bacterium
ATAACTCTTACACCTGAAGCATATCTGCTTTGAGTGGAAATTTGTGATACCGGAATACGAATAATAATACCATCATTAGTAATAATGATTATATCATCATTATCATCAACTATACGCACCCCTGCAATTTTACCATTCTTTTGAGTGTAATAGTTACGACTGCCTTTACCGCCACGATTTTGATTACTGTATTCTGTAAGCGGAGTTCTTCTTCCTAAACCACTTTCAGAAATTGTCAATAAATCTGCATTTTCACGCACTTCAACAAACCCTATAACAATATCATCTTCATCAAGATTGATAGCTTTAACTCCTCTTGCAGTTCTGCCTATAGCTCTTGCATCATTTTCATTAAATCTTATAGCCATACCATTTTGAGTAGCAACAATTAAATCACTGTTACCCGAAGTTATTCTAACCCAAGCCAGTTCATCATCTTCATCAAGAGTAATTGCAATAAGTCCGTTTTTACGCACATTTTTATATTGAGTAAGTTCAGTACGTTTAATAATACCTTTACGAGTAACCATTACAAGATGATGATTTTCTTTTTCCAATTCATCTACTTGAATAACCGAAGTTACTTTTTCTTCCTTTTCAAGAGGTAAAATATTAATAATATTATCCCCTCTGCTTGCTCTTGAACTTTCAGCAATTTCATAAGCTTTAATACGATATACTTTACCTTTATTTGTAAAGAACATTAAATAATCATGTGTACTGCATACAAATAATTCTTCTACAAAATCTTCTTCACGACGTGTCATACCTGCAACACCTCTGCCGCCACGATGTTGAGTTTTATAAACGTCCATAGGTTGACGTTTAACATATCCAAAATGGGTAAGTGTAACGACACAATCTTCAACAGGGATTAAATCTTCAATATCAACTTCACCTGAAACAGATACAATATTAGTTCTGCGTTCATCTGCATATTTATTTTTAATTTCCTGTAAATCTTCTTTAATAATATTAGTTACACGATATTCATTTGCAAGAATATCCATAAAATCAGCTACTTTAAATTTAACTTGTTCCAATTCATCTTCAATTTTTTTACGTTCAAGACCTGTTAATTGACCAAGACGCATTGCAACAATTGCCGCTGATTGAATATCTGTAAGACCAAAGCGTTCCATCAAAGCATTTTTACCTGTATTTTGGTCAGGAGCAGCTCTTAAAATTTTAATAACCTCATCAATAAAATCAAGTGCAATCATTAAACCATCAAGTATATGAAGTCTATCTTGAGCTTTTTTCAGTTCAAATTGTGTACGACGTGTAATAACTGAAATTTGAAAGATAATATATTGTTCCAATATTTGTTTTAAGGTCATAACTTTAGGTTCACCATCACATAATGCAAGAAGTATTATACCGATAGTTTCTTGCATTTGTGTCAGCTTATACAATTGATTTAATACAATTTGAGCATTTGCATCTTTTTTTAATGTTACAACAACTCTCATACCTGTTCTTGCAGAAGATTCATCTGTTAAATCAGCGATACTGTCAATACGTTTATCTTTTACTAAATCTGCAATACTTTCTACAAGTCTTGCTTTATTTACCATATATGGTATTTCCGTTACAATTATACGTTCTCTGCCATTTTTACCTTGTTCAATATTTGCAGTAGCTCTTACTAAAATTTTACCTCTACCTGTAGCATAAGCTGCACGAATACCGCTTTTACCCATAATTGTACCACCTGTCGGTAAATCCGGTCCTTGTATATATTCCATTAATTCTTCAAGGTCCGAATCGGGATTATCTATTAAATGACAGGTACAATCAATTACTTCACCTAAATTATGCGGTGGAATATTTGTTGCCATACCTACTGCTATACCTGTTGAACCATTTACCAATAAATTAGGAAATCTACTTGGTAAAAATGATGGTTCTACATGATTATCATCATAGTTTGGTACAAAATCTACTGTTTCTTTATCTATATCCTGCATCATTGCCATGGAAATTTTACTCATTTTTGCTTCTGTATAACGATATGCAGCAGGTGGATCTCCATCTACCGAGCCAAAGTTTCCATGTCCATGTACCAGTGGGTGACGCATTGAAAAATCTTGTGCCATACGAACCATTGCATCATAAACCGAGCTATCACCATGTGGGTGAAATTTACCAAGTACAGAACCTACTGTATCGGCAGATTTTCTGAAACCTTTATCCGGTGTTAATCCATTTAGATACATTGTATATAAAATACGGCGATGTACAGGCTTTAATCCATCTCGGACATCAGGTAAAGCACGCCCTACAATTACTGACATAGAATAATCAAGATATGATTTTTTCATTTCACTTTCTATATCAACGCCAATGATTTTGCCTTCATAATTCATTTTAAATTACCATTCCTTTCGTGTGTGAAAAACCTTTGCCTTTATCCAAATTGAGCTAGGCTCAGCGGCTGATGGGGCGGCACAATCATGGGCAACCTGCGGTTGCCCATGTGAGCCGGCGACCGCAGGTCGCCGGCCTGCGGCTTTCAGCCGCATTGTGCCGCCCCGATTTATACATCTCATCAAGGCGTATATTCTTTCTTTTTTCTTGTAAAAGAAAGAACCAAAGAAAATACGCTATCAAGGATATGGATTACGTTTGTTGCGACAAACGTTTAAGGGCGTTGCCCTTAAAACCTATGATTTTTTGAAAAAAATCAAGTAA
>JAVVRS010000221.1:0-2684 GCA_036654595.1 Oscillospiraceae bacterium
GAATAAAACCAAGCTATGCAGTTTAGTTTTTACAGCAATTAAATCTGTCATAATTTTCACTTCCCATCAATCAAATTTCTGCTTAATCCGTATGGTTTCGGTGCGGCAAGCAGCGGTGCAATAGAGCAAGTATATCACCATGAAGAAAAAAATTCAATGCACACCTTGACAAATGTATTGTTTATGTGATAACGTAAATTAAATATTAAAGCTTTAAAGAACCAACCAATGTTTTATTTAAGTTAAATGCGTTGATAAGGACTAAGCAGTTGTGGGTATATTCTAAAGAGAGCTGTTGTGTGGTGTGAAACAGTGAATATAGCAGTTGCTTTATCGCCTTGGAGCAGTCCGCTGAACAGACAAAGTAGGTGGGAACGGTTTCACCCCGTTATAGGCTGAGTGCATTATAATTGATGCAGACTTGAGTGACCGCAACTGCGGTAATAAGAGTGGTACCACGGAGAAATTAAGTGTCTTCGTCTCTTGAATTAAGAGGCGAGGACTTTTTTTATTTAAAAACAAAGGGAGATGTACAAATAATGTTAACATTGGATAAAATATATCATGCGGCATTTGTGCTAAAGGACGTTGTTCGTAAGACTGATTTAATTGCTGCACCACTCATCAATAAAGACAGTAATGTCTATCTTAAAACGGAGAATTTACAAATCACAGGTTCATTTAAAGTAAGAGGGGCATACTACAAGATATCACAGCTTTCAGAGGAAGAAAAAGCAAAAGGAGTAATTGCTTGCAGTGCAGGAAACCATGCACAAGGCGTTGCATTGGCAGCACAAAAAAACAATATTCCCGCATTAATTTGCATACCGGATATTGCACCGATCTCAAAAGTTGAAGCAACAAAAAGTTATGGTGCAGTAGTTGAATTGGTAAAAGGCAGTTATGATGATGCACAAAACAGAGCTTGTGTATTGCAAAAGGAACAGGACAGAACTTTTATTCACCCATTTGATGATGAAAATGTAATTGCCGGACAGGGTACGATAGGGCTTGAAATTCTTGACCAACTTCCAAATATAGACGCAGTTATTGTGCCTATTGGCGGCGGCGGTTTAATAAGCGGAGTAGCATATGCCATTAAAAGCCTTAAACCAAGCTGTAAAGTATATGGAGTGCAAGCAGCTAATGCCGCTTCAATGCTTACTTCTGTACAAAAAGGAGAACGGGTGACAATTAAGACGGCAGATACCTTTGCAGATGGTATTGCTGTAAAACACCCGGGAGAATTGACCTATGATACCGTTATGGAATATGTAGATGAAATTGTAACGGTAAATGAAGATGAAATTGCTTGTGCAATTCTTGCATTGATAGAACGTCATAAAATGATAACCGAAGGAGCGGGAGCTGTGTCGGTAGCCGCTGCTATGTTTAATAAAGTAGATATCAAAGGTCAAAATGTAGTGTGTTTGTTATCAGGCGGTAATATTGATGTAAATATTTTAAGCCGTGTTATTACCAGAGGACTTGTGATGGCAGGCAGGTCATCTAATTTAACAATTGCCCTAATGGACAGACCGGGAGAACTGCTTGGAGTATCACAGATAATTTCTGCACATGGCGGTAATGTTGTAAGTGTACACCATGACAGAGGTGACGCAAACATGGCAATAAACAGTTGTTTGCTTAAAATAGGTATGGAAACACGAGATCATGAACAGGTTATGGAGATAAGACAGGCACTTACCGATAATGGATTTGTGTTGGTATAAAGAAAGGTGTTGCAATTTGAAATTATTGCTGGATTGTCATAGTCATTCATCACATTCATTTGATGCAAAAGACAGCATGAGTGAGATGTGTAAGCGAGCAATGGAATTGGGATTAGCGGTGTATGCAATTACCGACCATTGTGAGTGTCAAGGTTATTACAGTGCTGATTATTATGGAAAGAAACCGAATAAATATGAAGTGTTTAACTTTGATGAAATGACCGAAGCTTCCATTACCGAAGCTTGTGAAATAAAAGAAAAGCTTGCAGGCAGATTAAATTTAATATGTGGAGTTGAGCTTGGTGAAGCGACCTTTGATTTAGCTGTAGCGGAAAAGGTAGTGGCAGATAAACGTCTTGATTATGTTATAGGTTCAATGCACCAAATACCAAATGAAAAAGACTTTTATTTCTGGGAATTTAACGAGGGAAATGCAGCTGATACGCTTGATAAATACTATAAAGAGATTTACAAGCTTTGTCAGTGGGGTAAATTTGATACTCTTGCACATCTTACCTATCCGCTGATATATTGAAGGAAAATTCAAGTTAACACCAAGCTTTGAACCATATAAAGATATAATTGCGGAAAGTATGAAGCTGATGATACAAAAGGGTATTGCACTTGAGATAAACACTTCGGGCTATAGGCAAGCGTATGGTAAGCCAATGCCTGCAATGGAGCATTTGACATTGTATAAAGATTTAGGCGGTGAGCTTATTACAATTGGTGCAGACTCACATAGAATACAGGATATAGCCGAAGGTGTAACCAATGGCTTGGAACTTGCACAGCAAGCAGGATTTAATTATATAACCTATTACAAAAACCGAAAGCCATTGTTTTTACCTATAGAATAAACTTGTGTAAAAAGCTCCGTCTTACTGATTGAACAGTGTAGTGACCCCAATAAGTTAGACTTGATAGAGTAGTAGAGAAATCTGCTACTCT
>JAVVRS010000222.1:0-2683 GCA_036654595.1 Oscillospiraceae bacterium
ATATCAAGACGAATAATACTTTCCTCTGTCCCAAAAAGTTCCTTTGCCAATGCCTTACACAACTGTGTTTTTCCAACTCCGGTAGGCCCTAAAAATATAAATGATGCTATCGGACGTTTTGGGTCACCCAATCCTACTTTACCTCGTCTAATTGCCTTTACAACCGCTGAAATTGCCTGTTCTTGACCTATTACTTGTTTACTTAGGTTCTGCTCCATCTCAAGCAAACGTCCTGTCTGTGCTTCGTTTAAATTGCTTGAATCTATACCCGTTATTGATGATATTATATCTGCAATATCATTTTCGGTTACCTCATCTGTTTCATGCCCTGCATCACATTTCCAGTTATCTCTCATACCTGTCAACTGTTTTGCAAGTTCCAATTCCTCATCTCTGAGCGTTGCGGCACCTTCAAAGTCCTGTGCATTAATTGCCGCTTCTTTATCTTCACGCAATTTTTGTACACGTTCGTCCAAATTCTTAACTGTATCCGGTGGTGTAAAAGCTTTCAGCCTAACTTTAGCTGCCGCTTCATCTATTAAATCAATTGCCTTATCGGGTAAAAATCTTTCATTCAAATACCTTGATGAAAGCTTTACCGCAGCTTCCAATGCTCGGTCGGTAATACGGATTTTATGATGTGCTTCATATTTATCTCTCAGCCCTTGTAATATTTCAATTGCTTGCTGCACACCCGGTTCTTCTACCATTACACTTTGAAAACGACGTTCCAAGGCATAATCTTTTTCTATATACTTACGATATTCATTGATTGTAGTAGCTCCTACTATCTGTAATTCACCTCTGGCAAGCTGTGGCTTGAGAATATTAGCTGCATCAATTGCACCTTCTGCCGCTCCTGCACCTATGATAGTATGAATTTCATCAATAAATAAAATAACATTTTCACTTGCTATAACTTCTTCAATAATACTTTTTACACGTTCTTCAAACTCACCACGATATTTTGTACCTGCAATCATTGCTACCAAGTCCAATGATATTACCTTTTTACCATACATATCATCAGGTACATTTCCTGCTACTATCTCCTGTGCAAGGCCTTCAACAATTGCTGTTTTACCAACACCTGCTTCACCAATAAGACATGGGTTGTTTTTACCTCGTCTTGAAAGAATTTGTATTACACGTTCTATCTCTTTTTCTCTGCCTATTACAGGGTCTAATCTTTGTGTTCTGGCAAGTATTGTCAAATCTCTGCCATACTTTTCAAGCAATGGACATTTTACTGCTTCTTTACGTTTTACCGCACCTTTTTTACCTGTATATTCTTCTCCGCTTAAAAGCATTGTCTGTGCTAAAGCACGATATAAATAATCACTGTCAATTCCTAGCTCTTTTAGAAATTTTACTCCATAACAATCTTTTTCTTTTATTATTGCCATCAATATATGTTCTGTACCTACATAATTGTTTCCCATAGCTGATGCTTCAATAATTGATTTTTCTAAAATTCTTTTACATCTTGGGGTAAGGTCTGACGGCGAAAGTTTGGACTGTATACCCTTACCTACTGTTTTTACAAGAAGCTCCAGTACATCTGCTGCCGTTACATTCTTCTGTGTTAACACTGTATATGCTACCCCACTACCCTCTCGTAAAAGTCCCAACAACATATGCTCACTGCCTATATAAGTATGCCCTAAAGCACTTGCTCCTGTTATTGCCAAATTAACCGCATCATTTGCCTTAGAGGTAAAACCACTGAATTTAAACATAAAACTATCGCCCTGCTTTCACACTTTTTTAAATGCTTCCATATAATATGGTATGCACCTCATTATTGGATTTAATACAGGATAAAATGCAATATACTATAAAACAAAATCACTATCTTATTTTTCTCAGCAACCCTTTGGAAATTTAAAGAAATATTGTAACCAAGATGAGGTGTCCGACATAGTATACATTGAAATCAATTTTAGGAGGTATCTTTTATGTGTAATGGTAACAATGGTTGTTTTGGCGGTAATGGCAGTGGCTTAAGCAGTTGCTGGTGGATTATCATTCTTCTGGTTCTTTGGTATGCTTGCTGTAATGGTGGCACCGGCAATAGCATCTGCGGCGGTAACAACGGCGGCTGTGGCTGTGGTTGTGGCGGCGGTAACAATGGCGGCTGCGGCTGTGGCTGTGGCGGCGGTAACAATGGCGGCTGTGGCTGTGGCTGCGGTTGTGGCGGCGGCAACAATGGCGGCTGTGGTTGTGGCGGCAGTTGCGTACAACCAAGAACAGATTGCTGTGACTAATCCTCAATATTTATAGTTTATTACTAAGCACATCTGTATCCCAAAATTAAGGGGCGGCATCATATGATGCCGCCCCTTGAGCTTTTATATAATCGCTAATATCTGCTCCAACACACCGACCCCACAGGCGTTCGGAAGCCTTACGGCTTCCGAACGTATTGCCACCGCTTTGCGGTGGCAATTTGAGGGCCCCCCCGTGGGGGGTGCCCTCACCTGTGGGGTCGGTGGTTGGAGATGTAAGCTGCAATTTTAACCGCCAACAAGTACCTAAGCTCTTTTTAATGATTTTTTTACTGTATCATAGATGTTTTCGGCACACAGTCCAAATTCTTTAAGCAATTCTACTGCCGGACCTGAATGACCATAAGTATCCCGAACACCTATTCTGATAACCGGTACAGGATATTCTTCGGCAA
>JAVVRS010000223.1:0-2676 GCA_036654595.1 Oscillospiraceae bacterium
ACCACCGCACAAACGAATTTATCGCCTTACGCAGTGTAAATGTGCGGTCATAACGTGTGGCGGTTCGCCACCACCGCACAAACGAATTTATCGCCTTACGCAGTGTAAATGTGCGGTCATAACGCGTGGCGGTTCGCCACCACCGGTTATTCAACCGAAATAATGTAATAATAAACAGGCTGATTGCCTTGTATTAACGCAATTTCAACACTGTCACCCAGCTTATCTGAGATAGCTTGTTCTGCTAATGCAGCTTGTTCTTCGGTAATATCTTCACCGTAAATCAATGTTACAAAGCAACCTTCTCTTGAACCGTGCTTTTTAATCAGTGAAGTTGTCAGCTTAACAACAGCTTTTTGTATCTCTCTTTCGGTAAAAACAAGCTTACCATTTTCCAAAGCCAATATATCATCTTTTTTAATCTGATGACCACCAAAATCGCTATCCCTTGCCGCAAAGGTAATTTGACCTGTACTTACCTTTTCAAATGCTTTAGTCATTACCAATTGATTGGTTTTAACATCTTCATCTGCATCAAAAGCAAGCATTGCAGAAAGTCCTTGAGGAATTGTTCTGGTTTGCATAACATAAACATTTCTATCGGCAAGAGCAATTGCTTGCTCGGCTGCCATAATAATATTTTTATTATTAGGCAGTACAAAAACATTTTTAGCAGGAGTAGCATGAATTGCAGAGAGAATATCTTCGGTTGATGGATTCATTGTTTGACCACCGCTTACAACTTGGTCTACACCCAAATCCGAAAATAATTGTTTAATACCATCACCTGCGGAAACAGAAACAAAACCAAATTCTCTTGATGGGTCTACAGGCAGATAATTAAATCCATTACTTGGCAATGGTGTATCTTTATTATATTTTGCTTCAAATTGTTCACGCATATTTTCAATTTTAATGTGAGTTAATTGACCGAATTTCAAAGCTTCCTGCAAGGCACTTCCGGGGTTATCGGTATGAACATGACATTTTATGATTTCATCATCATCAACAGTTACAACACTGTCACCCATCTTCTCCAAAAACTCACGCAAAGCCATATAATCGGGTGTGTTTTCATTTTTCTTAACAAGAAATTCTGTGCAGTAAGTAAAGGTAATTACACCTTCTAAATCCGCAAGCTCTTGTTCTGTAGTTTTCATTTCTTCTTCCGAATGTACATTATCTAGCAGTTCAACAGAATTTCCTCCGGAAATAATAGAATTCATTCCTTGGAAAATCATTAGTATACCTTTACCGCCGGCATCAACCACACCTGCTTTTTTAAGTACCGGAAGCATTTCGGGAGTTTGTTTTAACGCATCATCAGCAGCGGAAATAATTTCGCTCCAAATTTCAGCAACGGTAGTTTCTTCGGTAACAATGCTGCTTGCGTGTTCTGCCGCCATTCTTGCAACGGTAAGCATAGTTCCTTCTGTAGGCTTCATTACAGCTTTATATGCTGCATCAACACCCAATGACAGTGCCGAAGCAATATCTTTTGCATCAGCGGTTTCTTTACCTGCAAAGCCCATGCTAAGACCTCTGAAAAGTAATGAAAGAATAACTCCCGAGTTACCTCTTGCACCACGCAGAAAAGCAGCGGCGGCAGTTTTGGAAACTACAGCAACAGAGGCAGTATCTTTAATATTTTTCAATTCATGGATTGCTGAGTTAACAGTCATAGACATATTGGTTCCCGTATCACCATCGGGAACGGGGAAAACATTTAATGAGTCTACCAATTGGCGATTATTGGATATATTATTAGCTCCAGAAATTAGAGCCTCTCTGAGTATTTGTCCGGTTAGCACAGTAGAATACACTCCTTAGTAAGTTTTTTAAAAGCAATTTTACAATCAAATTTTTCGTTGATTATTGCTTCATATCATCGACATAAACATTTACGAGAGAAACATCGAAACCGGTAGCTTCTTCTACAGTGTAAGTAACTTTGTTTATGATACTTTTTACAATAGCAACTATATTTACTCCATAAGTTACAGCAATATGGAGGTCGATAACAAGAGCCCCGTCAAGATTTTTGACCTTTACCCCTTTATCTTCTTTATCGGTATTATTAAAAAGATGGCGTAGTCCTTGAGAAGCAGTGCTTTCTACCATACCTGATACACCAAAACATTCGGAAGCGGCATGACCGACTAAGTTTGCAAAGTATTCTTCTGAAATCTGAATTGAACCCATATGGTTTTCATATTTAATCATAATATTCCTCCGTTCAATGGCTTTAACGCCAAGTAAGAATTTATAGCATTATAACTTGTGATTATAAAATGTTTGGTTTACTTATTTTAGTACATTTTAAGGCATTGGTCAACAACTTTTACCAACTATCTATGTTATAGAAAATATCCTGTGGTGTAGCGGTTATCTCTGCCGGGAAATCAGCGGATAATGCAAGGGTGCCATTACGATATGCAAGCGGTACAAATGGTACCACTTCATTAAATGTTTTTATAAACTTACTGCATGGCACACTCCCTGCACGAACCTGTGCATACTCATCTATTAAAGTTGAATTATAGGTAACACCAAAGCCCGAATTTGTATTTTGCGAGAGCACCGACGATAAATTCATATTGTATGGTATACCCACTTCAGCAATATATAAATCAAAGTTTTGGCTGACAAGATTATTCATATACACTTCAAAGCTGC
>JAVVRS010000224.1:0-2663 GCA_036654595.1 Oscillospiraceae bacterium
GATTATAGTTTATTGGTGTTATCCTATATCTGAAATTTATGCTATTATATAAATACAATAAATTTCAGGAGGTAATTTCCCATGAGAGATGAAACAAAATGCCTACATTCAGGATATAGTCCTAAAAATAGCGAACCCAGAGTATTGCCAATTTATCAAAGCACAACCTATGTGTTCGATTCTACCGAAGATATCGGTTCCGTCTTTGATGAACCGACAAAAGCTCTTATTTATTCACGTTTCGCAAATCCTACCGTTATGGCAGTTGAAGCAAAAATTGCGGACCTTGAAGGCGGTGTCGGTGCAATGTGTACCTCGTCCGGTCAAGCTGCTTCTTTATTTTCACTGCTAAATCTTTGCAACGCCGGAGATAGTTTTATCAGTACAACACAAATTTATGGCGGAACCGTTAATCTTTTTGCCGTAACTTTGAAAAAACTGGGCATTGAATGTATTTTTGTAAGCAGTGATGCAGATGATGAAACAATTAATGCGGCTTTTAAAGAAAATACAAAAGCTGTGTTTGGCGAAACTTTAGCAAACCCTGCACTTTCTATCCTTGATATAGAAAGATTTGCAAGAATAGCTCATTCACATAATGTTCCTCTTATCGTTGACAGCACCTTTGCCACTCCGATTTTATGCAAACCATTTGAATTTGGTGCTGATATCGTAGTTCATTCAACCTCTAAATATATGGACGGTCACGCCTTACAGGTTGGCGGAGTAATTGTTGACAGCGGCAATTTTGATTGGACAAACGGCAAATTCCCTGATTTTACAGAACCTGATGACTCCTATCATGGTATTTCTTACACCGAAACATATGGTAAAGCTGCTTACATTATTAAAGCAAGAATGCAGTTGATGCGTGATTTTGGTGCTTATCCTTCTGCAAATTCAGCATTTCTTTTAAACTTGGGTCTTGAAACATTAGCCATCAGAATGAAATTGTACTGCGAAAATGCTATGAAGGTTGCAAAATATTTTGAAGCTTCCGATAAAATTCAAGAAGTCATTTATCCCGGACTTGAAAATGATAAATATTATGCACTTGCACAAAAATATCTTAAAGGTCCAAGTGGCGTAGTTTCCATTATTATCAAAGGCGGAAAAGCAAATGCAGTTAAATTTATGGACGGTTTAAAATTAGCTTCCAATGAAGTACACGTTGCGGATATTCGCACCTGTGTTCTGCACCCCGCAAGTGCTACTCACAGACAGCTGTCCGACGAGCAGTTAGCTCTTGCCGGCATTAACCCCGGATTAATTCGTTTTTCTGTTGGTCTTGAAAATGTAGATGATATTATTGATGATATTAAACAAAGTTTAGAAAATATATAATTACCTAGGTTAAAGAATAATTTGAAACAAAAGTGCAGGCTGATAATTAATTATCAGCCTGCACTTTTTTGTATTATGCGGAAAGCACACAATAATGAGTTTTATTCATCATTTCAAATTTTTGAATTGAAATATCCACATCAAATGCCATTCCAAGATTAGTTTCACTCAATACCTCTTCTGTTTTTCCAAAAATACTGGTGCCGTCATTCATCAGCAACAATGATTTGTCTGAAATCTCCAGTGCATGATGAGGAAAATGTGTATTCACCAATGTGCCGATTTTCTGTGACTGACACAAATCACGAATTGTATTCTGCACAAGCAATTGGTTTTTAAAATCAAGATTGCTTTCAGGTTCGTCAAGTACTATCAATGATGGTTTTGTTGCCAATGCTCTTGCAATAAGTGCCATCTGATATTCTCCGCCACTGATTTCATTGCATAATTTTTTTCGTAAATGTGTTATCTTTACGATATCCATTGCCTCTGTAGCAATTTCAAGGTCAACTTTACCCGGGTGACTTAACTCGCCCAGATGGGCACTTCTGCCAAGTAAAACCATTTCTTCTACCGTATACGAAAAAGAATTTACCTTTGCTTGAGGAACATAGCTTATGCTTTGCCAGCGTTCTTTCTGTTTGATGGATTTTATATTTTTACCATCAAGCATTGTGCTTCCCTCTTTCCATGACAAAAGCCCGAGAGCACAACGCAACAGTGTGGTTTTGCCTACACCGTTAGGCCCAAGCACCGATACTATCTCAGGAGTTTCAAACGAAAAGTTAATATCCGAGAGTACGGGTGTCTTTTTATCGTACCAAAAAGCTCCGTTTTCTACTTCAAATTTCATTTTATACCTCCTGTTTTTCTCATAAGTACTATAAAAAATGGTGCTCCTATTACTGCTGTAAGTATTGAAACAGGTATTTCAGATGACGTTAAACAACGTGCTATAGTATCAATTACCAGCATAAATACACCACCTAATCCTATGCTTGCCGGAATAACATATTTATTATTATTTCCAAATATCATTCTCGAAACATGAGGAATAAGCAGCCCTACCCAACCAATTAAACCGCACATCGATACTACTGCTGCGGTAATCATTGTAGAGCTTACAATTACCACCGCTCTCACAAGCTTAACATTAATGCCAAGTGCTGTTGCTTCATCTTCCGATAAAGTCATTGCATTCAGCTTCCATCTGAAAAGCCACAGAATAACTATACCGATAAGTATAAACGGTGTCCCTAAAATCAACAGCTCGCTTGTTGTTCCCGATAAACTGCCCATCAGCCAAAATGTAAGCGAAG
>JAVVRS010000225.1:0-2658 GCA_036654595.1 Oscillospiraceae bacterium
TGCCCACAAATCTATCGCCAATTTAAGACTTCCTAAAATAATTTCCTGTTCATCATCGGAAAGCCTTTCCATGCGATTAAACCATTGGTCTGCCATTGTTTGTTGAATTTCAGATAAACAATCCTTAGCATAAGGTGTAAGATGAATTTTAACAACACGTTGGTCATCAAGATTGCGTATACGAGTTACCATTCCGTCTTTTTCAAGTCGCTTGCATATGGCTGAAACATTGGAATTACTCATACCCATGTTGCGACCTAAATCACTAACCTTTAAAGCTCCCGAAAATCCAAGCTCCAGCAAAATACTTATCTGAACCTTAGTAATACTGTACGGTTCTAAAATATTCATTGCAAAATCAGTAAGCTGCCTTTGCAATGTGGCAACTTGAGTTAAAACTTCCTGTCGTCTTACTAATGTAGTTTCCATAATTTAAGCACTCCTTTAACTATCAGTGCTTAGATTGGGAACGGTAAAGTCCTCAATAGCTTGTGTTAATTCTTCGGTGTCTTGTTTATCGGATTTACCTAAGAGTTTTTTTCTTTTTTTCTTTTTTTTGCCGTCATCACCTTTAGGATAAACAATAATATAGAATGTTGGCAATAAAAGCAAAGTAAGAATGGTAGAAGCTACCAACCCACCTATAATAACAACTGCCATACCTTGCATCAATTTACCGTTTTCACCAAAGCCCATACCCATAGGTATCATGGAAAGAACAGTAGTCAGCGTTGTCATAAGGATAGGACGTAAACGTGTACGACCTGCTTCTATAAGTGCAGTTTCTATATCCATCGTTTCCCTGTAACGGTTGGCAGTATCAATAAATAAGATACCACTGTTAACAACAGTACCTACCAGCATTAAGAACCCTATCATTGACGGCATACTCAAGGTGGATCTGGTAAGCAGCAGCATACCGAATGAACCAATTAAACTGAATGGGATACACAACATGATAAGTGCCGAAAATCTCGGGGATTCAAACTGCATTGCCATAACCATAAATACAAGGAAGATAGCAGCGGCAATTGCACCGCCCAAAGCAGTAAATTCTTTCATCATCTGTTCTTGCTGTCTGCCTTCGGAAATAGTTACACCTCTTGGCAGCTCGGTGTTATCTACTGCACTTTTAAGCTCTTGCGGAGCGGTATATTGTGCTTCAGTTGATGGCTGTGCTGTAACTGTTACAATATACTGACTGTTTTCTTTCATAATAGCTTGCGGACTGTTTGAATATTCAATTGTAGCAATATCAAGCAATGGTATATCATAACCGCCGGCACTTAACATAAGTCCGCTTAAATCAGATACGGTTTCATATTTACCTTGAGGATATTCTACAAATACAGAATATTCTTGACCGTCTTGACGAATTGTTGTAGCTTCTTTACCGCTTATCATGTTATAAACAAGCCCTACAACTTGCTGAGGAGAAAGTCCGACAGCATTTGCTCTCATTGGGTCAACTTTAATTTCAGCCTGTGGATTACCGCTGGTGAGTGAGGAAGTAACTTTAATTACACCCGGATTTTGACGCATTACTTCTTCTACAGTTTTGCTGGCTTCTCTGAGTATATCAAGGTCATTACCTTGCAGATTAATTGCAACGTCACCGCCGCCTGTCATCTGTGAGGTCATATTTGAAGATGATATGCTTACATTATAGCCAACCGAATTTTTAGTTTCATCACGCCATTGGTCAACCACTTCAATAGTAGACATTTTTCTGTCGCCTTTTAAATATGCGGTTACACTGCATTTATCACCTGCACTTACAGTATAACGGTCAACATCAGGGTGTTTGGAAACCATAGTTTCAAGTGTTGTTGCAATTTTATCCGATTCTTCAAGCGAAAGTCCCGGTTTGGTATCCACATCAATCTGTACTGTACCCTCATCACTTGCAGGGAGAAGCTCCATATTGATAAAAGGTATAAGTGCAAAGGATACAATCAATAATACAACCGAGAAAGTAGCAACAAGCTTACGGTGCGAGAAGGATTTTTTAAGGATATTGCCATAACTGTTTTCTACCTTTACCAAGGTTCTGTTTACCCATGTTTCGGTCTTTTCTTTAGGGTCAAGACGTACAAAGAGTAATGGTACCAAGGTCAATGCTGAGATTAGTGATGCTGTCAAGGAGAAGATAATTGTAAAGCCCAATTGTTTAAACATCTGTCCGGACATACCTTGTAACAATGCAATTGGTAAAAATACAACTACTGTGGTAATAGTACCTGCAATAACTGAGCTGGTTACAAGTTCTGCACCCTCAATGGCAGCTTCCTTTAAGCTTCTTTGCTGCGACGCTTCACGCCGCCTGAAACAGCTTTCAATAACAACAATCGAGTTATCAACCATCATACCTACCCCGATAACCAGCCCTCCGAGGGAGATAATGTTAAGTGAAAGCCCCATCAAGTTCATCAAAATCAAGGTTACAAGCAGTGATACCGGCATTGCCGTACCTACTATGAGTGATGCTTTAATGTTGCCAAAGAATACAAACAATACAATCATAGAAAGAATAATCCCCATGAATAATGTATCTGCAACAGTTTTAACGCTGTCCATAATAGTTTCACTGGCATCATCAATTACGGTCATCTTTACACCAAGGTCACTGGCATTCAAAATTTCTACCGTGTCACGCAC
>JAVVRS010000226.1:0-2635 GCA_036654595.1 Oscillospiraceae bacterium
ATCCTTACCAATAAACATAAATGTTTTATAACTGCCCAGCAAACGTGATACAAGTCTTGAACTGTAACGTTCCCGTATACCCGTACCGTCAAGGTTTGTACTTATAATAGTAGGCAACCCCTTAACAAGGCGATTGTTAAGAATATCATTGATAATTGCACCGCTGAAAGATGTTGAAAATTCTATCCCCAAATCGTCAAGAATAAGCAGATCACTTTGTTCCAACATCTCAAGATAATCTGAATTTTCTTCATTATTATCATACCCTTTGTGGAAACGCTCTTTTTCAAGCTTGTTAACCATTCCCTGTACCGATGTATACAGCACACCGTAACCTTTGGCAATTACCTCTTTAGCTATGGCAAGTGACAGATGTGTTTTACCAAGCCCTGTTGCTCCGATAAACAAAAGGCTTTCCGAATTAGGCGAAAATGTATCAGCATAGTTTACACAATGCAGAAAAATTTCTTCCATTCTGCGTCGTGGTACTATACCTGTATTTTGAAATGTCTGTTCGCTGTAATATTCAAGGCTGAAATTCTTAAAGGTAAACTCTTCTTCATTCCAACGGCTGCTTATCTCATCATATGCAAGCTGTTTAAGCAGCTTTGTATAACACTCACACCGCTTATTGTCCAGATATCCGCTATCATTGCAAAGGTGGCAAGTATAAGCGTCATCAGTATAATTTGAGGCGAAACCCGTTTGTTCAAGCAGTTGTGCTCTGCGGCTTTGAAGGTTTAAGCTTTCTTCTTTCAAGCTTTCTACCAACTGTGCTATATCATTTCTGCCCTCGCTTACCGCCTTGATTACCGCTACTCCGGTTTTTGCAAGCTTACTGTCAATCACAGATATCTCCGGTAATTTGCTGTAAATTTCCCTTCGGTGTGCCATTCCAATCTCAAATGCTGTTTGTCGGCGGTCTGCAAGTGTTTGTTTTGCCCGTTTGTATACCTGCCCTGAATATCCCATAGCGACTACCCCCTACTACTTTACTGCTTTTTATTTCCATACATTATAAAATGTTCAAGCTCATCAATTTCATGTGAATTGTTTTGCTGATTGGTATAATTGCTTTTATTTGGGTGTTCTTCTTCCATTGCTTGTTTTGGTGTTTTAATACCTTTACTGTGCCAATTGGTAAGTATTGTATTTGTATAAGGAAAGCTTATTTTCCCAATATTATTGATAGTTTTTTCATAAGCTAATTTTACCATTGCCGCATCAAAACACATCTCATCACACCAGCTTTGAATATACTTCTTTTCCTGTGCCGTAAGTTGTCTGTCATGTATACCTATAGATGCTCGCACTAAACTTTCATTACTTCCTCGTTTAGTTAGCTTTTGAATATGCTGTTCTGCTTTTTCATATGTATCTACCCCTTCATCTACCCATGAAAGTATAGTTTTTTCAATATATCTTATATTTCGTTTATCTTGCTTGACACAATATGTTGCCGCAAGCAAAATATAATCAAGCTGTATCCCTGCATAACTATAAAGTGAAGCCAGCGTTTCCTGTTCCATTGAGGACAAAGTTCTGCCTATAATAGTTTGCATTTCACTGAGCAAAATCTTAATATTTACATCACTGTCTGCCATCTTTGCAATCTCTCCGGGTGTCAGTTTTGGTTTTTGAGAGATTGTAATCAACTTTTGTTTAAGCTGTGTATCACTTGTTTTGGGTTGGTTTATAGCTTCCTTTACAACAGGTACTAATTCTACCGACTGTTCTGTTACCATTAACATTCCTGCTTTTACCCAAAAATTAAGTCCATCTACCGTATCCGACGTAGTAAGTCCCAATTGTGCCGTAATAAAATCAATATCACCGCAGCGTGTAGGATTTCTAAGTATTAAAAGAATAATTTTAAGTGCTGTATGTGAGCACAATTTGATATATGTATCTGTAAGTGCATTGGGAACTGCAAAAATCCCATTAAATCCTGCATAGTTTATTTGATATGACATAGTTCCTCCCTTGGCAAATATAAATCAAGTGATTATTAATCTCACATTTGGCATAGTATTTATAATTTTAGAGTATGTACCTTCAACCATGTTGATTAGCTATAACTTGGCTGAGCGGGGCGGCACAAATCGGTCAACGACCGCCGGCCGCGTTCCGCCGCCGCAAGTGCAAACCGTAGGTTTGCCCTTGATTGTGCCGCCCCGGCAAGACTTGCTCACTAATCAACAGCCACTATTAGTATAGCTTAAACATATACTTTTACCCCGACATATACAAAGCTGCAAATACTTTAAGTTACATTATAAATACAAAATGTGAAAATGGTCTTATGTTTTTAATTATAGATGATTTTTTGTAATATGGCAATGAGTAATAATCTTTTGTCAAGAAAATACATATAATGTCATTTTTAGTTGCTGTTTTTAAAAAAGTATGCCTATTTGTTTAAAAATTATTTACTAATTACCCTTGCTATGCTACAATTTAAAATAAGCTGTAATAATATATAATAATATGTTAAGTATACATTTTGGCACACACCAAAATGCATAGATTGAAAGGGTGAGTGTTTATGGTTGGAGACTTACATTGTCATACCAACTTTTCCGATGGAAGTATCGCACTGAAAGATGCCGTTATCTATGCTAAAAATAAATCTCTT
>JAVVRS010000227.1:0-2631 GCA_036654595.1 Oscillospiraceae bacterium
TTAAAAATCAACGCTTTTTGCGTGGGGCGGGAAAATCATGGGAAAACCTGCGTTTTGCCCTTGCGGCGGCGACGCCGCCGGCGGTCGACGGACCGCATTGTGCCGCCGAGCGGGACGAAGCTAACGAATAAGAGAAATACTTGCTGTGCAAAAAATAAGCTTTGTATAAAAAAGCTCTCACATTAACTTTTAAGGTTAATGTGAGAGCTTGTAGGTTAGGCAGATACCAAAAACTGTTATAAATACAGTTTAATCAAATGGTACTTATAGGGGCTTGTTCAAGCAATGCACCAAAATCATCAGATGGCATGGGACGGTAAAATACAAAGCCTTGTACCAAATGACAGCCAATATTACGAAGAAATGGTATTTGTGTCGGGTCCTCAACACCCTCTGCAACAATTTGCAAATTAAGTCGTTTTGCTAAATCTACAATGCAGGCTACAACTGTTCGGGCACGTTCTCGGTTAAGTGTTTTTTCAAAAAAAAGACCATCTAGCTTTAACTCGTCCACAGGTAGATTTTTAAGCAAATTCAGCGAGGAATAACCCTTGCCGAAATCGTCTAGAGAGCAGTGAAAACCATGAGATTTCAAATCGTCAATAATTTGAAGTAAAAGCTCCATGTTGTCAAACACCACAGATTCTGTAAACTCTATCTGCAACAAGTAATCGGGAATATCATAGTCTTGTTTAATTCTGGCATAGGTTGTAACAAAGTCGGGGTCATAAAGCTGCATTCGTGAAACATTGACCGAGATTGGAACAAGTGAAAGACAGTTATCCAATCTGTGCCGCAGCCAACAGCATACTTGTTTTAAGACATATTGGTCAAGCGGAACAATGAACAGATTTTTTTCAAAAATAGGTATAAATTCCGCAGGTGAAATTATATTGCCGTCCTCGGTAATCCAACGTGATAAGGCTTCGGCACAAGCAATTTTACCGGTTTCCAGACTGACTTTTGGTTGAAAATAGACTTTAAATTCTCCGTTTTCCAGTGCGGACTGCATATGATTTTCAATAGATTTTTCAGCTAACATTTTTTGACGTAGACTTTCATTATAAAAAATATAGTTTTGTGCAGAATGAAGCTTTGCTGTCTTACGGGCAAAATTGGCGTGTTCTATAATATCTGTAATTTTTACTTCATCAAGCACGTCCTCAAGACAGCAAAAGCCGCAGCTTGTACGGATAAAATGCTGCTTATTGGTAGCAGACATGGCAAAACTTGAAATTTGTGAATCTACTGCTTGCTGTTGTTCTTTGAGTTGTTCTTTTTCGGTGTAATTGCGTAAAATCAAAAATTTGTCGGCAGAAATGCGACAGAATACATCTAACTTACCCATATCATCATGCAAAATTTTAGCATACTGCTGTAAAATTTGGTCACCATAGGCATGACCAAAGACGTCATTAAGTGCCTTGAAATTTTCAAAATCAACATAAAGAACCGCAAAATTAAGATAACGATAATGCAGTAACAAATCCTGTGCATCAAGCTTGAATTTCTCAAAGTTAGGTGCACCGGTAAGCTTGTCAATATAAGCAATATCACTCAAGCCACGATTATCTTTTTCAAGCCGCCGTAAATGCTTTGTATTATACAGCAGAATACCAAGCCAAGTGCCGGCGGTTATGGCAACTATTATAACAATAAGCCATCTGGCTTGCTGTGCCTGACGATTAGCATAGTTATCAGCAGCAAATACCGTTTCATTGGCAAGTTCAAAATAGGTTTCGCTTAATGCTAACAATGCTTTGTTATCTTTGCCATTGCGTACATTATCAATTTCGTGCTCCAATTGATGCCAACCGACCACCAATTGTGACAAACATTCTTGATAGGTGTCATCTTTGGGGCAAGGTAACCCATATGGACCTTCGCCGGTATATAATTCCATTACAATACCATCAAGATAGACACGCAGTTCATCATTGGGCAATTCATTCAGCTCCAGTTTTACCAGCCGCTGGGTAGCACCACGCACTATACCTACATAATTGATAAGTGTACCATATGTGCGAATATTGCTGACAAGATTTACGGTAAACCCACCAATCAGTAAAGAAAAGACTAACAGAAAAGCAATTAGTAATTTGAAAAGACGCTGCATATTTGCACCTCGGCTTTAATATTCGTTGGGTTGCAGTCGTTGTAAAAATGACTGTATTGATGAATATGGTTTATCATCTATATGAAGAAATCAGGTAACAAAATTCGAGTGTAAATTGTGCTTTTCTTACTATTGTAACTTATTGTGCAATGTAAATCAAGCATAATGACCATATATTTGCAAAAATATAGCCATATACTTCATCTAAAATACTGTATAGAGTAAAAAGCAAGAATTTGTGTTATATAAAGTCATTATATTGTATTTATAAAAGCTATTTATGTATAAAAATACCGCCCCATTGACTATATAGGGTCAATGGGGCGGTAAATTTTAAGTGCAAAATCAGTCGGAGGAATTTGTATTATTATCGGAACTGTCGGCTTCGCTTTGATTGTCGTTTGAGTCGGCTTCGCTGTGATTATCGTTTGAGTCGGCTTCGTTGTGATTATCGTTTGAGCCGGCTTCGCTTTGATTATCGTTTGAGTCGGCTTCGCTTTGATTATCGTTTGAGT
>JAVVRS010000228.1:0-2630 GCA_036654595.1 Oscillospiraceae bacterium
TCTGTACCAAGATATGGGTTTACCGTTAGGCTGTCTGCACCAAATGGTGTAAATATTTCACCCTCAAGTTGCAATTGTCCTAAATGTGCAGCTGCATATGCTTCCATTGTAGTCCCTATATCACCTCGTTTGCCATCAGCTATAACATACATACCTTTTGACTGTGCATATTCAATCGTTTCATAATATGCTTTCATTCCATAATATGAAAGCAATTCATAATATGCCAGCTGTGGCTTAATTGCAGGTACAATATCATATATTTCATCAATTATATCTTTATTATACTTTACTACAGCTTTTGCCAAACCTTTTAAATTTTTACCATATTCTTTAAATGCTTTACGTTTAATATATTCCGGAATATATTCCGGTTTTGGGTCTAATCCTACTACCGTTGGATTGTTGAGTTCTTTTATTTTTTCAATTAATTTATCCATTTATTATATCCTTTCTTTCATTGTATACTATCTTTCCATCTAAAATTGTTACAATAGGTTTACCTGTCAAGGTAACACCATCAAAGGCTGTATTTACACCCTTTGAATGAAATTTAGATGGGTTTACTGTCCAGCTTTTATTTAAATCCACCAATGTTATATCGGCTTGTACACCTACTTTTAAACTTCCACTCGGAATATTCATTATATGTGATGGTGTTACACTCATAAGTGTGATTAAATGCTCAATACTCATACCTCTTTCTAAAACCAGCTTTGTATAACACGCTCCGAATGATGTTTCTAAACCAACTACTCCATTAGGTGATTTCATAAAATCTGATTTTTCTTCTTTGCTATGCGGTGCATGGTCTGTAGCAATTACATCAATTGTACCGTCCAACAACCCTTCTATCAGAGCTTCCTTATCCTCATCTGTTCTAAGTGGTGGATTCATACGAAAACCTGCATCTTTTGTAAGCAATTTTTCATCGGTGAAAAACAGATAATGCGGTGCAGTTTCACAAGTAACCTGCACACCTCTCGCTTTAGCATCACGAATTAGTGCTACAGAGCCTTTGGTACTTACATGACATATGTGTATTGCTGTATCAGATGCCGCTGCAAGAGCTATTTCTCTTGCTGTAACACTGTCCTCTGAAGCTCTGTCCATACCCTTTACTCCAAGCTTGCGTGATACTTCACCTTCATTTATTATGCCGCCATCTATAATTGATAAATCTTCACAATGACTTACAACCTTAATACCAACTTCTGTACCCAGTTTAAGTGCGGTAAGCATCATTTGACCATTTTCTACAGGTCTGCCATCATCACTTACTCCTACTGCCCCTGCTTTTTTTAAAACCGCAAAGTCGGTCATACTTTCACCTTTAAGTCCCATTGAAATTGCCGCAACGGGATATACTTTTGCCTTTGCTGTTTTTGCTTTATCTATAATATATTTTACAGTTTCAGCTGTATCTACTGCCGGCTTTGTATTTGGCATACAACATACTGCTGTAAAACCTCCTGCCGCTGCTGCCGCACAACCTGTTATAATATCTTCCTTATATGTGAACCCAGGGTCACGCAGATGAACATGAATATCTACCAATCCGGGTATTACAGTCAGTCCCAAGGCATCAAATATTTCTACATTCTCAGTAGAAATTTGTGGTGCTATTTTTGCAATTTTACCGTCCTGTACAAGCAAATCGCCTATCATTGAGATATTGTCTTTCGGAGAGATAATTTGTGCATTTTTTATCAGCAAGCTATTCATTCTTCACCCACCTTTTCATCTTTAGATTTGTTTTCATCATTCTTTAAAATGTAAAGTTTTATTGCTTTGATTGCAAGCAGTACCATTTTTATTGAAACTGCAAGGAGTATAATCCACAACACGCTTTGTGCAATACTTAAAGTGTTGAAAAATATTGACCACAATGTTATACCCAATTTTTATCGCCTCACTTCTTTAGATTATATCTTCTGTTTAACCGCATTATCATCACTGTTCTTTCAATGTAAGTTTTACTGCATGGGGCGGCACAATCGAGGGGCAAACCGTAGGTTTGCCCCTCGTGGCGGCGAAGCCGCCTGCGGCATGAAATGCCGCATTGTGCCGCCCCGACAAGCAAACTTACAGCTTAAATAATGCTCATGATTGATTAGTATTGCTGTTCTTTTCAAGGTAAACCTTTAATGCTTTTTTAGCAAGCAAAAGCACTTGAATTGAAAGTACAAATAAGGTTGCCGAAACACAGATAATCACTAACATTAAAATAATATTAAATATTGAGAACACTGTTGCCATATACATTTATAATTCCTCATTCCCCTTTAATAAGCTTACGATATTGCTGTGCCGCTTGTTCTGTTTTATTCTGTCCAAATGTATAGTATACTCTATCCTTTAAGCTGTCAGGCATATACTGTTGTTCTACATAATGGTTTGGATAATCATGTGGATATTTATACCCTATGGCTTTACCCATCTTATTTGCACCCTCATAATGACCATCTTGTAAGCTTGCGGGTATATCAGAAAAATTACCTGCTTTAACATCTGCCATAGCTTCATCAATTGCTGTTATAACAGAGTTTGATTTTGGTGCTGTACACATTAAAATTACCGCCTGTGCAAGAGGTATTCTCGCTTCGGGCAGTCCAAGCTGCAATGCTGTG
>JAVVRS010000229.1:0-2623 GCA_036654595.1 Oscillospiraceae bacterium
ACAGCGGACAAAAAGAACTCTGTGAAGCAATTACAGGTATGCAGAAGATTAAATCGGGAGAGATAGTTTTTAACGGAGAGAGCCTTGTGGGGCTTAGTCCGAGGGATATAATCAAACGTGGCATAAGTCTTAGCTTTGTGCCTGAAGACCGGCTGGGAATGGGTTTAGTGGCAGGTATGGACATTGTAGACAATGTGTTGCTTAAATCATATCATAATATGCCCGGAGCGTTTTTAGACCGTAAGGACGGTAAAGAAAAAGCAGAAGGAATTGTCAGCCGTTTTGATATCAGTACACCCGGAACATCGCAGATTGTAAAACGATTGTCCGGAGGTAATATACAAAAAGTACTGTTGGGCAGAGAAATAGAGCTTAATCCACAGCTTTTAATTACAGCATACCCTGTAAGAGGTCTTGATATAGGAGCATCATATAATATTTATGATGTGCTGAATGAGCAAAAACAAAAGGGTATAGGTATTCTATTTATCGGTGAAGACTTAGATGTTCTTTTAAGCTTGTGTGACCGAGTAGTGGTTTTACATCGTGGAAAGATTATGGATACAGTAAATCCAAAAGAGGTTACTAAAGAACAGGTAGGCTTGCTTATGTCGGGTGTAAGGGAGGGCGATTATGATTAAGATTGTCAAAAAAGCGGAAAGCAGCAACCTGCAGGCAAATATGCTGCGTATTGCTTCCTGCTTGATTGCTCTGTGTGCAGCAGCAGTGTTTATCGCTTTGCTTGGGTATAACCCATTTGTGGTGTATGGTGAGATTATAAAAGGTTCAACAGGCACACTTCATCGTTTTCAAGAAACAATAAACAAAGCAATACCTTTGATTATACTTTCACTGGGGATATCGGTTTCATTTAAGATGAAATTTTCCAACATTGGTGCAGAAGGTCAGTTTTATATGGGTGCATTGGCAGCAGCATTTGTTGTGTACAAGCTTCCACCAATGCCTATGGCTGTAATCATACCGTTGATGATACTGGCTTCAATGGCGTTTGGTGCATTATGGTGCTTGTTTCCCGCAGTGCTTAAATTAAAGTTTGGCACCAATGAAACACTTGTTACGCTTATGATGAATTATATTGCAATAAAATGGATTTCATACCTGCAATACGGCCCATGGAAAGACCCCAAAGCACAAGGCTTTCCTAAGATGCCTAAATTCTATGATGCAGCAGTTTTACCCAAAGTTTTCGGAATACACGCAGGGTGGATAATTGCACTTGTACTTGTACTTATAATTTATGTATTGATGAGTAAATCAAAATTGGGTTATGAAATTGCAGTAATGGGTGAAAATCAACAGACTGCAAAATATGCAGGAATGAATACGGGCAGAATTTTACTTACCGCTGTTATTATAAGCGGTGGATTGTGTGGGATAGCAGGCATGGTACAAGCCTCAGCAATGGAACGCTCATTGAGTGACCAATTGTCGGGTGGCTTGGGCTTTACGGCAATTATAACGGCATGGCTTGCAAGGCTTAGTGCTCCTGCAATTTTGGTAGTGTCATTGCTCTTTGCAATGCTGCTTCAAGGCAGCTCGTATATTCAAAGTGCAATGCAGATACCATCAGCTGTGGCTGAAATTTTACAGGGAATAATATTATTTTTTGTACTTGCCAGTGAATTTTTTACACAATATAAATTTGTACTGAAAACAAGTAAAAAATCAAGTGCTGTTAAAAAGGAGGTTGATGCGTAATGGGAATACTGGGTGCAACAGAACTCTTTTTACAAACAGCAGTACAGATGGGTACACCGCTTCTTTTTGCAACCTTAGGGGGAATACTCTGTGAAAAAGCAGGCAATTTAAACCTCGGTGTAGAAGGTATGATGCTGATGGGTGCAGTTGTTGGTTTTATTACAGGTATAAAGACAGGTAATCCTATTGTAGCAATATTGGCTTCGGGCTTGGCAGGTGCGGCAGGTGCATTGATTTATGCAATTATAACTGTCACTTTCATGGGTAATCAAGTAGTAACAGGATTGGCATTAACTATTTTCGGGACAGGTGTATCAAGCTTTTTCGGTAAAAATCTTGCGGGAATTTCTTTGCCGGAAACGGTACTAAAACCGCTTTCAGCGGTAAAAATACCATTTTTGAGTGAAATACCGCTCATAGGACCGGCACTTTTTCATCAGAGTATCTATGCAATGTTAGCTCTTGTTTTGGCAATAGTACTGTATTTTTATTTCAATCATACAAGGTTTGGTTTAAGCATAAGAATAGTTGGAGAAAATCCTCATGCAGCAGATGCTTCGGGTATAAACGTACCGTTATACAAATATCTGCATATTTTGGTTGGAGGATTTTTTTGTGGTATGGGAGGTGCATATCTCTCATTGGTTTTTGTGCCGAGATGGCAGGATAATATAACCGCAGGTATTGGCTGGATTGCAGTTGCTTTGGTAATTTTTTCTACATGGAGTCCACTTAAAGCAATCTTTGGTGCATATCTGTTTGGTGCCCTCAGAGGCATAGGTTTTAAGCTTCAAGGTGGTATTTTAATCATGGGTAAGTCAATTGTTATACCATCACAATTGCTTGACATGATACCATATATTATGACCATAGCTGTACTTGTATTTATTACAATTCGTGGCCG
>JAVVRS010000230.1:0-2621 GCA_036654595.1 Oscillospiraceae bacterium
GTACCTCTCGAAGCTTGCACCCTAAAAGGGTGCAAGCTGAAGGGATTGCCGCAAAGCGGCAATCCCTTCCTGTGGGAGCGGCAGGGCACGCATAGATTTACAGTAAACTTCGTATCACAAAAGGGACTGTTTTGCAACAGCCCCTTTAGGTATAAGTTAACCGGTTAATTATTCAAGTAAATTTTAGTTCTTTTTGCTTTTTTCCAATGCATCTAAAGCATCTTTTCTGGAAAGCTTAATTTTACCGGTAGCTTTATCAATTTCTTTTACCAAAACAAGAATTTCATCATTTTCAGCAACAACATCTTCAACTTTTTCTACACGACGATGTTCAAGCTCAGAGATGTGTACTAAACCTTCTTTGCCGGGTGCGATTTCAACAAAAGCACCAAAGGTCATAATTTTTGTAACACGACCTTTGTAAATAGCACCGATTTCAGGGTCTTTGGCAATTGTTTCAATCATATTCATAGCACGTCTTGCATTGTCAATATCAATACCGGAAACAAATACTTTACCGTCTTCTTCAATATCAATTTTAACATCACATTCAGCACAGATTTTTTGAATAATCTTACCGCCTGAACCAATAACTTCACGAATTTTATCTACAGGGATAGTAATTGTAAGCATTTTAGGAGCATATTGACTAAGTTCTGTACGATGTGTAGGAATTACTTTAAGCATAATTTCATCAAGAATATAAATTCTTGCTTTACGACATTTTTCAAGTGCTTCAGCAACAATTTCCATTGTAAGACCATCATTTTTAAGGTCCATTTGAATTGCTGTAATACCATTATGAGTACCACCGACTTTAAAGTCCATGTCACCATGGAAATCTTCTAAACCTTGAATATCAACCATAGTTATCCAACGGTCACCCTCTGTAATAAGACCACATGAAATACCTGCAACAGGAGCTTTAATTGGAACACCTGCGTCCATCAAAGAAAGTGTTGAACCACAAATTGAAGCTTGTGAAGTTGAACCGTTTGAAGAAAGTACTTCAGATACCAATCTAAAAGCATAAGGAAATTCATCTACAGATGGAATAACAGGTTCCAAAGCTCTTTCAGCTAAAGCACCATGACCTATTTCACGTCTGCCGGGACCTCTGTTTGGTTTAGTTTCACCAACAGAATATGATGGGAAATTGTAGTGGTGCATATAACGCTTTGAACCTTCGCCATCAATACCATCAAGTTTTTGTACCATTGACACAGAGCCTAAAGTAGTTACGGTAAGCACCTGAGTTTGACCTCTTGTAAACATACCCGAACCATGAACTCTTGGCAACAAACCAACTTCAGCATTTAGTGGACGAATTTCATCAATACCTCTGCCATCAACACGTTTACCTTCATCAAGCAGCCATCTTCTTACAACAAATTTTTGCAGCTTGTACATACATTCATCAATCATTGCAATTTGTTCCGGATATTTTTCATCAAATTCAGCATGAACAGCATCTGTAATAGGAGCCATTGCTGCATCTCTTTGATTTTTATCATCTGTATCAAGTGCAATTTTAACATTATCAATTGCAAAAGCTTTTACAGCTTCAAACATTTCTTTATCAACAGCTTGTGAGTCAAAAGTAAACTTAGGTTTACCGATTTGAGCCGCAACATCTTTAATAAATGCTACAATATTTTTGATTTCATCAAATGCTGCCTGTATACCTTTAAGCATAACATCTTCTTTAACTTGATTTCCGCCTGCTTCAATCATAACAATTTTATGTTCTGTAGCAGCAACAGTAAGTGACAATTCACTTACCAGTCTTTGTTCTTCATTTGGATTTAAGATAATTTCGCCATCAATAAGTCCAACATTTAAACCACCAATTGGACCGTTCCATGGAATATCAGAGATTGCAAGTGCAAATGAAGTACCAATCATTCCACAAATTTCAGGTGAATAATCTTGGTCACATGAAAGAACAGTCATTACAACTGCTACATCATTTCTCATATCAGCAGGGAAAAGCGGACGTATAGGACGGTCAACCAAACGTGATGTAAGCACTGCTTTATCTGTAGGTTTACCTTCTTTTCTCATAAATGAACCCGGTATTTTACCTACCGAATAAAGTTTTTCTTCAAAATCTACAGACAATGGGAAAAAATCTATACCTTGTCTTGGTTTAGCTGATGCAGTAACATTTACCAGCACTGAGGTATCGCCGTATCTTACAAGTACCGAACCATTTGAAAGGCAAGCCATTTTGCCTGTTTCAAATCTCATTGTTTTGCCTGCAACCTGAGTTTCAAAAATTTTAAAATTTTCAAACATATTATAATAATCCTCCGTTTGTTGTGACAGCTCACTCCTTTAGCAATAAATACAAGGCTTAAATTTTTACTCAAGCTTTCTATTCACTGCTAAAACCTTGTGGCTGTCGTTGTTTTTAGTTCTTCTCAAGGCTTCATCGTATCATTAAAGCCCCTCATCTTTTGAGCTGCATTATTCTGCAATCTCTGCGTTCCCATATCCTGCCCCACAGGCGCTTACCTAAGCACAGCGGTTAACCGCTGTGCTTAGGTAAGCTGATTGCCACCGCCTTCGGCGGTGGCAATTGGGGCGGCGAATCCGCCCCGCCTGTGGGGCAGGATGTT
>JAVVRS010000231.1:0-2615 GCA_036654595.1 Oscillospiraceae bacterium
AAAAGGTGCTTGACCTTTTGATGGATATGGGTGTAAACTTTTACTGTACAGATGGAATTGTTATTTCACCTGATGCAAAAATAGGTGCGGATACTACAATTGGCAGCGGTACACTGATAAAAGGTAAAACCGTAATAGGCAGCAGTACTTTGATTGAGGGCGGTTGTGTCATTGAGGACAGTATTATAGGAGATAACTGTCTGATACAAAGCTCACTGATTGAAAATGCTGTTGTAGGCAACAATGTGCGGATAGGACCCAATGCTCATCTTCGTCCCAATACAGTGCTTGAGGACTATGTTAAGGTAGGAAATTTTGTTGAAGTTAAAAATTCCGTTATAGGTAAAAAATCCAGCATAGCACATCTTACATATATTGGAGATACTGATGTCGGCGAAAATGTAAATATGGGTTGCGGTTGTGCCATAGCAAATTTTGACGGTGTCAATAAATACCGCAGTACTGTCGGCGACTTTGCATTTTTAGGTTGTCATACCAGTCTTGTATCACCTGTTAAAATCGGTAAAGGTGCATATACAGGTGCAGGCAGTGTTATTACAAAAAATGTTCCGGATAATGCGTTGGCAATTGCCAGAACAGAGCAAAGAATTATTCCGGAATGGGCGGAAAAATGGCGTAAAAAAAATAACTGGCAGCAGTATTATGACAAGAAGAACGGCAAGCCTCAATTAAAAGAATAATACTCCCTTGTGGAGTTGTTATAGGAATTTGAATATTATATGCCGATTTTCGGCGGAACGGAGCATAAATAATATGAATTGTCACGGCAAGGAAATTAAAATTTTTTCCGCTAATTCAAACCCAAAGGTAGCAAGAGAAATTGCTGAAGGTCTTGGTTTGCCTGTAGGAAAAAGCGATGTATCCAATTTTTCAGACGGTGAAATCACAGTTTCTATCTATGAATCGGTAAGAGGAAGCGATGTTTTTGTAGTACAATCAACTTGCAGTCCGGTCAACAATAATCTTATGGAACTGCTTATAATGATTGACGCATTTAAAAGAGCTTCCGCCAGCAGAATTACAGCCGTAATTCCATACTTTGGTTATGCACGTCAGGACAGAAAAGCTAAAGCAAGAGATCCAATTTCCGCAAAGCTTTGTGCTGATTTGATTACTACCGCAGGTGCAGACCGCATTTTAACAATGGATTTACACGCTCCGCAGATACAGGGATTTTTTAATATACCTGTTGACCATCTGCAAGGGGTTCCAATTTTAGCACCATATTTCAATGAAAAATTCAAAGATGACAAAGAAAATCTTGTTATTGTATCCCCTGATTTGGGTTCTGTTACAAGAGCAAGAAAATTTGCAGAGCGTTGTGATGCATCACTTGCTATTATTGATAAACGTCGTCCACAGCCTAATGTAAGCGAAGTTATGAATATTATTGGTGATGTAAGAGGTAAAAAAGTAGTTATTGTTGATGATATGATTGATACCGCAGGTACACTTTGCAATGCAGCTACCGCTATCATTGAAAGAGGCGGAGCAACTGAAGTTTATGCTTGTGCTACACATGGTGTTCTTTCGGGTCCCGCATATGAAAGAATTGAAAACAGCGTAATTAAAGAACTTATTGTACTTGATACAATACCTGTTGATACAAGCAAATGCAGTAAATTAACAGTTCTTCCGGTTGCACCTGTTTTTGCTGAAGCAATTGCAAGAATTTATCAAGATAGACCTGTTTCACCATTGTTTACCTAAGATACACACAATTTGCGATTAATATCGTGTTATGATGTGTCGTACGGATTGCATTAAACAAGCCCATGATATATATGAAATAAATTGGGTAAAATAAGCAAACAAGCGGAGGAGCAGTCTTCTCCGCTAATTTTGCATGGTAAAAAAACAAAGTTTAAGGAGTAAGCCAGATGCCATATGATATCTTTGAAAAACTGAAAAATTATGTAAATCCCAAAGCACCGAGCGGACCTATTGAATATATTATAGTGGGGCTTGGTAATACCGGCGAAAAATATGTGGGTACAAGACATAATATTGGTTTTATGGCGGCAGATAAAATTTGCGGTAAATATGGAATTACCTGTGACAGATTAAAATTTAAAGCTCTTTGCGGCGAAGGCATTATTGGTGGTAAGCGTGTTTTGGTTATGAAACCGACTACCTTTATGAATTTATCCGGTGAAGCAGTAGTTCAAGCAATGCAGTTTTATAAATTACCTGCTGAGAATACTATTATAATATTTGATGATGTTTCACTTGATATAGGAAAAATGCGTATTCGCAGAAAAGGCAGCCATGGCGGTCAAAACGGAATAAAAAATATAATTTATCTTGCAGGTACAGATGCATTTCCACGAATAAAAATTGGTGTGGGGCAAAAACCTCATGCTGATTATGACCTTGCTGATTGGGTACTTTCACGCTTTACACCGGAAGATATGAAACAAATTACACCCCTGCTTGATGATGTGACCATGGCTTTGCAAATATTGCTTACAGAAGGCATTGATGCTGCAATGAGCAAATTTAATTCATAAGCTGTCAAGCACCTCGCCCAAAAACTCAGCAAATCCACAGCACCCGTCCCACAGGCAGGCGTGTTTTGCCATACGGGCAAAACC
>JAVVRS010000232.1:0-2608 GCA_036654595.1 Oscillospiraceae bacterium
TTATATGGGCTGTATAAAAATGAAGTAAAGATTGCCAAAAGACTCAAACCTGATGTGGTAATTGCGTCCTCTACTTACCCATTTGATGCTTATTTTGCCATAAAGATTGCAAAAATATCAGGAGCTGCATTTGTATATGAAATACATGATATATGGCCATTATCACTTGAAGTGTTACATGGGTATTCCGAAAAGCACCCATTAATAAGAGCTATTCATACAGCACAAAAAAAGGCTGTTAAGTCCGCAGACCTTGTGGTATCAATACTTGCATATGCTGATAGATATCTAAAAGAGAATGGTTTATTTCCAAAAAGATATCTGCATATTCCAAACGGTATAGATTTTGAAGAAGTAAATATCACATCAAATTATTTGCCACTAATACAAAAGTACAAACAAGACGGTTTTTTTGTATTGGTTTATGCAGGGGGATTTGCACAGGCAAACGCATTAAATGAACTTATTTTATCAGCAAAAAATGTTGATGATGATGTGGTTTATATATTAATAGGTGATGGCAGTGAAAAGGTAAAAATAAAAAGGCTTATAGATAAAAATAACATTAAAAATATTTTGCTGTTGGACAGTATACCCAAAAATGAGATTAAGTCGGTATTGACACAAGCAGATTGTCTTTATATTGGTGCAAAAAAGTCTATTTTATATGAATATGGTATTGGTATGAACAAATTATATGATTATATGAATAGTGGAAAACCTGTTATATGTGGAATACAAGCCGCTGATAATCCTATTGAAAAAGCGGGCTGTGGTGTTATAATACCTGCGGAAAATTCAGTTGTGATTGCTCAAGCTGTACAAACATTAAAAGCTATGACTGATGAGCAACTAACAGAAATGGGTACTAAAGGAAACCAATATACCAAAGCTTATCACGACTGTAATATTTTGGCGAAAAATTTTGCAACAGCACTGGAACAATTATTTGATATCCGGAGTATACACTGGTAAAACACTGCTCCGTATGGTAAAATTACAGCTATAGCGGTTGCGTTGGGCGGCGTGTCGCCGCCGTCCCAAGGGACGGCGGACGCAAGCGAAGCTTGCGTAGGATAAACTCTTGCAAGAGTTTATCCACGACACGCCGCCCGAGGTAAGCGAAAAGCAGTAAAATTATAAGTAAGGAAGCTTGTAAAGCCGAAAGCAAAGCGGCAGAATGGAGCATAAGAATGTTTTATCCAATTATGGGCAGTTCCGGAAGCGGAAAAACTCATTATATATTGCAAAAGGCAGGGGAACTTGCCTTGCGTGGAGAGAAAGTCATTGTCATTGTACCGGAACAGTTTTCATTTGAAACCGAGCGAAGTGCTTATCGCCTTTTTGGAGCAGAAGCGGCACTGAATATTGAGGTATTGAGTTTCACACGTTTGTGCAGTAAAGTGTTTTATACCTATGGCGGTGTCGCAGGAGAATACATCTCCGAAGTGGCTAAACAGACAGTTATTTCGCTTGCGGTGGGAGAACTTGCAGATAAGCTGGAGATATATTCATCAGCGGTAAAGAACCCTACTTTTGCAGTAACAATTTTGGGTGCAATAGAGGAATTTAAAAATGCAGGTATTTTGCCGGAACAGGTAGCACAGACGGCATTGGAAATTAAGTCTTCGTCTTTGAGCAGTAAGCTTGCAGAGTTAAGTGAGATTTATGCCGTATACAAAGCCATGATAGATTTAGGCTATCTGGACAGTAAGGACGATTTGTCACGCTGTGTAAAAATGCTTGAAGGTCATAATTTTTTTTCGGAATATACAGTGTTGATAGATAGCTTTATGACCTATATGGCAGGAGAGTATGCTTTAATAAATCATATTGTAGGAGAAGCAAAGGATACATATATTACCTTTATTTGCAATTCTCTTACAGAGCAAAGCGGAGAAATGGGAGTATTTTCGGTAGCTGTAAAGACGGCTGGACGAATAATTAAAATGGCAAAAGCATCTGCGGTAGAAGTGCATACACCAATAAAGCTTACAGAATGTCCTCGTTTTGAAAATGCCGAGCTTGCTTTTTTGCAGCAAGAATACCCACAGCAAATACCGGAGCATTATCCGGACAAGGTGTCTGCAATTAAACTTGTGGAAGCTAAAGACCCTTATGATGAGATTGCTTATGTTGCTGCAACCATCTGCAAATTGGTTCGTGAAGATGGTATGAGGTATAAAGACATAGCGGTTATTGCAAGAAATCTTGCTAGATTTGGAACAGCGGTTGAAGATATATTTGAGCGTTATGGAATACCTGTGTTTGCGGATAAACGTGACGATTTACTTGCAGTTCCGTTGGTGAGAGGCATTTTAGCGGCACTTGATGCCATTGATAAAGGCTTTGAAACACAGTCACTTATTGCATTTGCCAAAAGCACCTTGATGGGCTTGTCTGCATTGGAGGTAGCAAGCCTTGAAAATTATTGTTACATATGGAATACAAAGGGAGCAGCTTGGAAGAATGAATTTACCGCTAATCCCAATGGATTGAGTGACAGATTTTCGGATAAGGATAGAAAGCAGCTTGATGAGATAAATGTTACAAGAGATAAACTTATTAAACCGCTTATTACCTTGAGGGAAACGGTTAAAAGTTGTAC
>JAVVRS010000233.1:0-2604 GCA_036654595.1 Oscillospiraceae bacterium
CCAGCACAACGGGCAATAATACCGGCCGCACCATTTATTTGGACGCACCTATCAATAACAATGCAGGGGGACAAAATTAGATGATGAATAAATGTAAACATTTTGTATCGCTTGCACTTTGCTTTTCTGTAATACTTTCGCCTACTGCCGCTTATGCCGCTCCGTCAACAACAACCAATCCTCTTGTTCCTTCTGATGGTATCAGTCAAGGACTTGCACCAAGTAATGTTTCAATCAATGTTAAAGATGCAGATGTTCGTGATGTACTTTCTGCCGTAGCCGTTAACATGGGGTACAATATCATCTATAAAGGCGACGTTGCACCCATTACCATAAAAATTGATAATCAACCTCCCGAAAAAGCTTTTGACTACCTGCTCAAAATTCTTAATCTGTCTTATTTGCAGGACGGCGACACCTTGATTGTCGGCACAAAAGAAACTTTGACAAGAGATTTTAAGCAAACACTTTCCCTTTCCGGCTTTGAACTCGTTTATGTAACCGCTGATGTAATTGCCGCACAGCTTGTACAGCTCGGTATTCCTGTTACGGTAATCAAGCTGGATTCCAATCCCTACAGTTTATGTGTGCAGGGTTTCCCGTCCGATGTCGCCAAGGTAGGCGAACTTATTGAGATTATGGACGTTTTTGAAAATGAAAGCGAGCTTCCTCCGGGTGCTGACGCCACAAAGAAAACAGTATCCCGCATTTTGCTTGACCACATTACTGCTGCTCAATTCAATAAATTTCTTAAAGCGGTCGGCATTAACTGCGGACTGTTTTTAAATGATGAAGAAGATACTTTGTTCATCTATGCCACACCCGAAGAACGAAATTCCATACAAGCTATACGTTCAAAGGTTGACCACACCATTGTAGATGAATGGGACGATATGGACGGAGTTTATTTTGATGGTACAACCTTTGATATATTGAGCACCACTAAGGTTTCAAAAAATACAATAGTATCCGCAATTTCAAAGATAATTCCAGATTTGCAGATTATCTCGGTTGACAATAAAACCAATTCATTTTTAGTTGTAGGACTTAATGACGACATTGAACGTGCAAGACTTTTAATTGAAGATTTAGACAAAACTCTGGATAATTCCGGCTTAGACACTTCTTTTTTCTCTTACACCTTTAAAAATCTGACCGCTGAAGAAGCTGAAAAACGTCTTACAAATGTTGTTTTCGGCGATACCGTTACATGGTATACAACGCCATATCCTCAATTTGCTTATACAATGTTCTTCTACTGTAATCCCGATTACTACCCTATAGTTGAAGCACTACTGAATAAAATTGATGGTGCACTTGCCAAAACAATACGTCTGCCGATTTATTCGGCAAATGAAAGCTCTGTTTTAAACTCTCTGGTTACGGCACTGATTACATTGCTTCCCAATGCAAACTTAACACAAACTGATTTTGCCGTTATAAATGCAGGCATTACCAATATACTTTATGTAACCGCTACCCCCGATATTGCTAAATCTGTTGAAGATATGGCTGCCGCTCTTGATGATGCACCAAGCAATGATGATGACCAGAAATATTCTGTTGATGTTTATATTGCCGAAATGAAAGCTATTGACCCTAAATTCAACGGTGATATTAAAAATTGGACCTCTGCCGACTGGGAACTATATGGTGTCTGGTACAAATTAAAGACAAAAGATGGCAAATCAATTGGCGGTGCTTCCATTGGTGGTGCTTCTATTGACGGCGGTGTACTTCCTACTCCCGCTTTGCCGGGTCAATCCTCTGAACAGCCACTTCTCTCGGGAGCATTGTCCGCACTTACCAAGCATTTTGAAAACTACCCTATTGTTCTTACCGGTGATGCTGAAGCCGAAGCACAGCAAAACGCAGTACTCAAAGAACTGCAAAGCTTCCTCAGTAACTCTGATGAGTATAAAACCATCACAGCAAAGGACGTCAAATATTTCTACACCCTTGCCAATGACACAACCAATGGTAGCTTTACCATTAATTTTACCCTTACAGACAGCATTTCCAATCTGGAAAATTGCAGTGTTGAGATGGTATTGCCAACCCCTGACGTACAAGCTTTGCGTGGTGCCGGAGCACTGCTGGGCAAGCATTTTTCAACATACAGTCTGCCAACTACCGCCTTTGTAACAACCGAAGCCGAAGCCGCCGACGTTGCTCAAAAAATTGTTATGCAGACAGCTAACCAAGTGTTGAGCGATAACACTGCCTATTATAAAGTCAAAGCCGACTATTCACACCACGCTTTCACCCCTGCAACTGCAACAGATACAGGCTTGCTTCAAGTTGAAATTGTTCTGTCAAAAGACGGAAAAACATTAAATTGGTCAATTCCCGTTACACTTAAAAAGGTCGTTGAAAAATCCGAACCCGCCCCCAACAAAAAGCCCGATGCTAAACCCATCGCTCCGACATCGGCGTAACGCCGTATTTACCCAAGGAGGTACAAACCGACTATGTTTAATATATCTACGCTTATATCCTGCTATCCGTATACCATGGAGCAGCTTTTGCGTACTGCCACCGAAAAAGACAGCTCTGATTTACATCTTGTTGTCGGTATGCCTCCCCTGTTTCGTATTTCAAGTC
>JAVVRS010000234.1:0-2555 GCA_036654595.1 Oscillospiraceae bacterium
GGATAGTAGATTCATGGCAAAAACGTGGCTGTATCGTTTCAATGACAGGTGATGGTGTTAATGATGCACCTGCTCTTAAAAAAGCTGATATTGGTATAGCAATGGGTATAACAGGTACAGAGGTTTCAAAAGATGCGGCATCAATGATATTGACAGACGATAATTTTGCTACCATTATAAAAGCTGTTACCAATGGCAGAAATGTGTATAACAATATTAAGAACTCAATTAAATTTTTACTTTCGGGTAACTTTTCGGGTATTTTGGGTGTGTTGTATACAACGATTGTTGGGCTTCCGGTTCCGTTTGCACCGGTACATTTGCTGTTTATAAACCTGTTGACAGACAGCTTACCTGCAATAGCGGTTGGTATGGAGCCTGCACATGATGAACTGCTTTCACAAAAACCCCGTGACCCTAAAAAATCCATTTTGACCAAAGATTTTATCACATCAATTGCAGTTGAAGGCGGTATAATCGGTGTGTTTACAATGATTTCATATCATATTGGTTTGGAACTTACTTCACCTGCAGCAGCAAGTACAATGGCATTTGCAACACTTACATTGGCAAGACTTTTTCATGGCTTTAACTGTCGTGGCAGAGGTTCAATCTTCAGATTGGGACTTTTTACAAACCCTGCAAGTATAGGAGCATTTTTGCTGGGACTGCTTCTTTTAAACAGTGTGCTTTTCATACCGTTTTTACAAGGGTTATTTTCAGTCGCAGTGTTGACAACATTTGAAGTTTGTTTAATTTATCTGACTGCATTTATGCCAACGGTTATCATTCAAATATATAAAGTAATAAGAGAAGTGCGTGAAGAAAGACGGTAAAAGTTTATAAATTTTGAAAATATTTATTGAATATTACTGAAAAGCATTGAAAACACCTTGTAAAACAGATAGAATAGTAACAAAGAACCTATTAATTATATGATGGAGGTATCTAAAATGCGTTTAACATTTTCGGGAGCGGCACATGAAGTTACCGGAAGCTGCCACTATTTACAGGCTTGCGGTAAAAAAATCCTTATTGACTGCGGTATGCAGCAAGGAGCAGACAGTGATGACAGTGACAGTAAACTTCCTATAAATCCATCAGAAGTAGATTATGTGTTGCTTACTCATGCACATATTGACCATTCGGGCAGGATACCTTTGCTTGCAAAACATGGTTTTCATGGCAGTATTTTAGCGACGGGAGCAACAGTTTCTCTGTGTGGAATAATGTTGCGTGACAGTGCTCATATTCAAGAATTTGAAGCAGAATGGCGTAACAGAAAGGCTAAACGTGCAGGAGCAGAGCCATATGAACCAATGTATACAATGCAGGACGCAGAAGATGCAATTACTCATTTTGTACCATATAACTATGGTCAAATTATAAAATTGTGCGATGGTATTCAGGTGAGATTTACCGATATAGGTCATCTGTTGGGTTCGGCAAGTATAGAAGTTTGGATTGAAGAAAATGATGTAAAGAAAAAACTGGTTTTCTCGGGGGATATTGGAAATATAAATCAACCGCTTATTAAGGACCCACAATATATCGCCGATGCGGATTATGTAATAATAGAATCTACTTATGGAGATAGAAATCATGGTGAAGTTCCAAACTATTATGAGGAGCTTGCAAGTGTAATACAAAGAACCTTTGACAGAGGCGGCAATGTGGTTATACCGTCCTTTGCGGTTGGCCGAACACAAGAACTGCTTTATTTTATGCGGAAGATTATAGAGATGGGCATGGTAAAAGGGTATAGCAAAATACCTGTATATGTTGATAGTCCGCTTGCAAATGAAGCTACCAATATTTTCAATAAAAATGTTTGGGGTTATTTTGATGATGAAGCGATGGAGCTTGTATCAAAAGGAATAAATCCGATTTCATTTCCGGGACTGAAAACCTCCGTCACAAGTGATGATTCAAAAGCTATCAACTTTACCGAGGAAAGTAAGGTTATTATCTCTGCCAGTGGTATGTGTGAAGCCGGAAGAATTAAACATCATCTTAAACATAATCTGTGGAGAAAAGAAAGTACAATTGTTTTTGTAGGATTTCAAGCAGTTGGAACACTGGGCAGAAGTATTTTAGATGGTGCAAAATCAGTAAAACTATTTGGCGAACCGATAGCGGTCAATGCTGAAATTGTAAGACTGCAAGGTGTAAGCGGTCATGCTGACCAAACAGGTTTAATTAAATGGGTAAATAATTTTGAGCCAAAACCCGAAAGAGTTTTTGTTGTACATGGAGAAACAAGTGTTTGCACGAGCTTTGCTAATTTACTGCATGATGAGTTTGCATTGGATACAGTAGCTCCTTATGAAGGTGCGGTGTTTGATTTAGAAAGCAATTCTTGTTTGGAACAAGGCTTGCCACCACAACCAAAACAACCGAAAGCTACCGCAGAACAATATCGTACCTCAGCAGTATTTGCACGATTGTGTGCCGCAGGAGAACGACTGATGAAGATTATTCGTAAGAATGACCAAGGTGCAAACAAAGACCTTGCAAAATTTGCAGACCAAATCAATGCCATTTGTGATAAATGG
>JAVVRS010000235.1:0-2545 GCA_036654595.1 Oscillospiraceae bacterium
CGCAGACTTCATGCAGTTGAAACCCTTGGTTGTGCCAACATAATATGTTCAGATAAGACAGGCACCTTGACTGAAAATAAAATGACTGTTAAAGCAATCAGTACATATGATTATCAAGTTGATATAACAGGCTCGGCACAAACTGCAATAGGTGAGTTTAAAATTTCAGGCAAAAAAGCTGACGTATTGCAGTCATACAGTCTGTCAATGCTTTTTGATATAGCTGTAATGTGTAACAATGCGGCAATTTCTGAAAAGCAACCCAAATCAAAAAATTCAGCCGCAACTAAAGATACTACACTTGAAGTCTTTGGAGAGCCTACCGAAACCGCATTATTGGTTATGGCGGCAAAAGCGGGGCTGTATCGTGAAAAATTAAGCTATTCAATTGAAAAAGAGATACCATTTGATTCTACCCGAAAGATGATGAGCGTTGTTGTAAAACAAAAACATGGCTCACGCCTTATTTTTTCTAAAGGTGCCCCTGATATTTTGCTTTCAAAATGCAGCTACTGCTTAACAAAAGAAGGTGTTAAAATACTAACTCCTGCCATGAGTAAAGCAATATTGAAAAGTAATAACAGTATGGCTGAAAGTGCTTTGCGAGTACTTGGATTTGCATATCGCATTGTAAACTCCGAGCATGACACCGCCGAAAAAGATTTGGTTTTTGTAGGTCTTGCGGGCTTGCTTGACCCACCAAGACGTGAAGCCTATGAAGCGGTTGCTACCTGTCGTAAGGCACATATAAAGCCGATTATGATTACAGGTGACTACGAACTGACAGCAAAAGCCATTGCCAAAGATTTAAAGATATTCACCGCCGGAGATGAGATTGTTTCCGGCAAAGAGCTTGACACAATGTCTGATGATACACTGAAAAACCGTTTGAATAATATATCGGTTTTTGCAAGAGTAACACCTGCTCATAAACTTAAAATCGTACGGGCACTCAAGGCACAGGGCAACATTGTAGCAATGACAGGAGATGGTGTAAATGATGCCCCTGCAATTAAAGAAGCTGATATAGGCGTTGCAATGGGTATAAGCGGTACTGACGTAACAAAAGAAGCGGCATCGGTCATATTGCTTGACGATAACTTTGCTACATTGGTTTCGGCAGTAAAAGAGGGCAGAATTATCTATCAAAACATACGCAAATTCATCAGATATTTATTGCCCTGTAATATAGGTGAAGTGATTACAATGTTTTTTGCCATGCTTATGGGTATGCCCATACCACTTTTACCAATACAAATTCTGCTTATAAATCTTGTCACAGATGGTTTACCTGCAATCGCTTTAGGTTTAGAACCCGGAGAACCTGATGTTATGAAGCGTAAACCAAGACGAGCCAATGAATCAATATTTTCAGGCGGTTTGTCAACTACAATTGTAATAAGAGGATTTTTAATTGGGCTTACAACACTTGCTGTTTTTTCTAAGCTTCTCAGCATTGGAAGCGGCATTGAAGCTGCACGCACAGGGGCATTGTTGACATTGGTTGCAACCCAGCTAATTCATGTTTTTGAATGTAAAAGTGAAACACGAAGTATTTTCAGCATTAATCCATTCAACAATATTAAACTTATTATGGCAGTGCTTATTTCAGCTGCAGCAGTTTTAATAGCAATATATATTCCTGCGGCAAGACTTATTTTTGCAACCGCACCGCTCACCTTTGAGCAAATTATAATTAGTCTTGGTTATTGTGCCGTAGTTCCAATTATATCTTCTGTTTTGCTTATTTTAAGAAGTAAAAAAACAACTAAACGCCCTCAACACAGCAAAAAAACACAAACTGATATGTTGTTTTAACAATTGGTACACACTACAAAAGTTTACTTTTGCTTTGAAATATGATATACTATTTACCTAAACATATAATATGGAGGTGGTGAATGTATTGTATAAGAAGCTTTTATATGTCACAATGGCTTTAAACACCCTCTTAATCATGGGTTCGGTGCTGATTTTGATTATGATGGGTAAATTGATTTTACCATTAAGTATTATGGTTCTTTCCATTACACTTGGATTTTTCGGTATAGTTCTTATAGTACGCAGCATTGTACTCAAAGGCAGCAGATTATATCAATTAATACTGTATCATTTACTGCAAATTGCTGTAACTTGTATAAATTTGCTCTTGATACTTAATTTTCCAATGGCAATCAGCATTTTTGATGTATTTATTATTGGTACATTGGTTCATGTGTTTATCTCTGCTTTTTTAGTTTATTTATCGTTAAAAAACCACAGATATCAAATTCAAAAGGCAAGATATCTAAATTCAAAATCAAAAAGCAATTGTTAATGGTATTATAACCGTAAATCAGCAGCATACTTTAGGTACAGATAAAGTACCGTAAGTATGCTGTTTTCTTTGAATTTATACCTAAAGTCATTCACAAAATATCAAATTTATGGTATACTGTAGCTTATATTAATTTGCAACCCATTGAAGGAGGACTACAAAACATGAGTAAAGACAACACATTCTACATTACAACACCAATCTATTATCCATCGGACAAACTGCATA
>JAVVRS010000236.1:0-2512 GCA_036654595.1 Oscillospiraceae bacterium
CCTGCCGGCAATGGTTCTGAAAGCATATTTCCGCCCCAGTTTGTATCATTTGCAGGGGACATAGCCAAACCGTAAAGTTCTACGCCTGTTTCGTTAACGATTTCTACGTCAACAGTAATTGTTGTTTTGCCTGAATAGTTTGCTACCATTGCTTCAAGTTCATCAAGGTAAGAGTTTCCAACTACGATACCATCTTCAAGGTTAGCTAAAACTTCAGGTGTTAGGTTTGCCGGGTCTACAAAGAGTGCATCATCTTCATTGATTGCATCAACCAATGCATTCATTGTATCTACCAATTCTGTTAGAGCAAGTAAGTTTTCATCTGCATTGATTTTATCTGCCAATGCTTGATAACGGTCTGTCATTGCAGCAAATTTTTCAGCAGTTGCAAGTTGTGCCTCAGTATATTCAGGGTTTGCTAAATCAGCTTTAGGTTCTGCTTTAGGTTTTGATTCAGGTTTTGCTGCAGGTTTTGATTCCGGTTTTTCAGGAGCTGTTGTTGCAGGAGGTGCAGCCGGAGTTTTTTCTGCGGGCTTAGAACCTCCGCAAGCTGTCATAGAAACTGTAAGTGCGATGGCTAACATAATGGTTAAAAATTTTTTCATCTTTGTAATCTCCTTTATTATTTGTTCGGTTACTATTTGTTCCGTTGACATAATAATAGCAACTTTTTTTGACTAAAACCGTCAATGGCGTGAAACGACTTTTTTAATCCCCGAACGGACTTTCCGTAAGGTTTCACTGAATACCCACTTTAAAATTTGATTTTTTGTTCCTGTTGTATAAATTGTTACCAAAATTTGTAAAATAATTATCCTTGCGTGAAACGCCTATTTTTTTGCCTCAATGGCTCTTTCGTTAATTTTTATGCTATGTTACAATATTTAAAAGGGATTATACTATTTTAAATAAGGAGGAGATGTGATGTCCTTTGGCTTACCTGTCGCTGCCATGCTTCAAACTTTTTTCAGTATCGCTTTCCTGTTCATTTTAATGCCATTTCGACTGCCGATAAAAGATTTATTTATTAGGCTCGGAGGCATTATGGCAGTACTCTGTGTTTCGTCCGGCATCTTAATTGCACACTATGGGATAAACTTCACTTCATTATATGGATATGCAATAATTGCCTTGCCGCTTTTTGTGACTGTATATATATTCTCTGCCGCAAAAGGTTCTCGCTTTATCTTTGTTATTATGACAATCTTAATTTTTCATCGTGTTATCAGCACAGTATTAATGATTATTCGGGTATACTCGGGTGGATTTACACCATTATATTTTCTTATGAATTTCTTGCTGTTCGGAATGCTGCTCTATGGCGGTTATCGTATGAGATCTGATTTTCATAAAATTGTTTTTACTTATCAACATGAGTTTTCCTATCTGTCAGTTATGTTGATGATTTTGCTGGTACTTGTTTGGGTTTTTTCTCCCATATCAGACCACACTAAAGTAGATAATGACATTTTGCTTATTTCTATAATGCTTTATCTTACAATTATTATGCTGTACCTGTATATAGCTATCAGTTTCCGCAGCTTTTCAAAACGGCTTGATGCTGAACGCAATGAACTTTCTTTAAGCCATCAAATGCAAGCAGCACAGGAACATATCAATCTTATACAAGCCACACGAGAAAAGGAAACACTGTATCGCCATGATTTGCGGCAACATCTCATATTGTTAGGTGAGTTTTTAGATAATAGTGATATTGATGCACTTCGCCATTATCTGAAACAGGTGCGGAAAGACATTGATACCGATATACCGCTATATCATTGTCCAAATGAATCTGCAAATCTTATCTTTACTTCTTTTACGATACAGGCTAAACGCATTGGCGTAAACCTTGATATTGATGCACAAATTCCAATCTCTTTATCCATCAGCAACACAGAGCTTTCTACATTGCTCTCAAATGCGTTGGACAATGCTATTACCGCTACCGCACAGGTTCAAGACGGCAGAGAAAGAACCATAACGCTGAGTGCGGTCATGGTTGACGGAAAGCTATTGATTTTGATTGAAAATCCATATATAGGTGTTGTACATATAGAAGACGATTTACCTTGCAGTGAGAACCCCAATGGCTTCGGCACTAAAAGTATGAAGGCTATAGTGGAAAATCATAACGGACTTTCCTCTTTTAATGCACAGGACGGCATATTTACAGTACGCATTGTTATATGAAATCTGTTTTGAAAATAAAAAAAAGCCACAATGTGGCTTTTTTTATTTATCAGGGCAGAAAAAAATTTTTAAGTATACCAAGTGCTTTAGAAACAGAATTTACACAGGCTGTACCAAACGACCTGGATACCCCTGCCGCAATTGCAATTCCGCTACCTAAAACAATGGCAATAGTTATCACTGTGGGGAATTGCGTTTGATACTCCATACTTCTTTCGGATAAATCTTCCTGCGACGGTGCCGCAGATTGCACCGTGGTTGGTACTTCTTCAAGCTGTTCAGTGCGTTCTAGAGGAACAATTTCATTTTCCTTATTGGA
>JAVVRS010000237.1:0-2511 GCA_036654595.1 Oscillospiraceae bacterium
ACACACGTCCCAACATTTTGGCACGAATAAATTCAGGTTGCTTGGTTATATCATGCCCATCAAGGATTATATTACCTTTATCAACGGGGAAAACACCGGCGGTAAGGTTTAACATTGTAGATTTACCGGCACCGTTACCTCCGATTATAGTAACAAAGTCACCCGGTTCAAGATGTAAATTCATACCTTGCACAGCTTTTTTTTCATTTATTGTTCCGGCATTAAATGTTTTATAAATATCTATTAATTTCAACATTATTTACTGACACCTCCCAATTTTCCTTTACCTCTGGAGCTAAGTTTTTGTTTAAAGATTGGCAGAAGAAAAACAATAACTGCAACCACGGCAACAATTGGCTGTATTACAATAGGAAGTTTGAGCAATGAGCCTATAAGAAGAACAACGCAAGCACACGCAAGTATTTTAATAAATCGCATAAGCATAGGTTTTTTTCTGATAACAGGCAGAGCCAAAGCTAAAGCAACGATTGCGGCGGTAAGCAGCTTGAGGTCGGTAGATTTTAAACCGAGCTGTAAAACAATTGCAATAATTAAACGATAGAAAATAGCTCCGACTACAACGGACATCAATCTATAAGCGAAAGAAAAACGATTACCAAAGATAACTTCACCGATAATGATTGAGGCAAGCCCTATAACGATAGCACCTTGACCCATTTGAACGTCTGCATAGCCTTGACTTTGAGCAACTAAAGCCCCTGAAAGAGAAACTAAGCCATTGCCGAGCAACAGACCGAAGATTTTCATTTTATCAGTATCTTCACCTAAAGCACGCACCATATATTCATTATTACCTGTAGCACGAATTGCACAGCCTACTTCTGTGCCGAAGAACCAGTATAAAGCAGCAATTAAAATTGCTACAACAAGAACTCCCAAAATCATAGTAACAACACTTTTTGAGAACGGTAAAATATCACATAGCATAGTAACGATTGTTGTTTCTCCGTTAAGAGGAGTATTTGGAGCACCCATAATGCGTATATTGATAGAATAAAGTGCCAACATGGAAAGAATACCTGAAAGCAGTGCAGGTATTTTAAGCTTTGTGTGAAGTATAGCAGTTACAATACCGGCAAACATACCACCGATAGTTGCAATCAGAAGACTGAAAAATGGATTTAAACCATTAACAATCATAAGTGAACTGATAGCACCGCCAAGGGCAAAGCTTCCGTCTACCGTCATATCAGCATAATCGAGAACCTTAAAGGATATAAACACCCCCAAAGCCATAACGCTCCATAAGATGCCTTGTGAAATTGCACCTTGCATTGCCATTAAAATCCCCATTGTTTACCTCCAAAATCCTCAGATACTGTTTGTACAAATCAACAATTTAACTTTGCTGCAAACAAGCACTGATTGTGATATTAACTGTTCTACATCAGTTTTGATAATAAAATTAATTCAAGCGATGGGAGTTTCTCTGCACCCATCGCCGAACTAAAAAAATGTGTAATTATTGTGGCGTTAAAAAACGCAAAAGCGACAAATATTATTTCATTTCAACAAAAGTAGCTTTGTTGGAAAGTTCTGCGGAAACGGTAACTCCAAGTTTGTCGGCGATAGTTTTATTGATAATTAAATCGCAGTCTGTTAAATATTCAATAGGCATTTCTGCGGGTTTAGCACCATCTTTAAGAATTTTAACTGCTTGTTTTGCGGTAAGCTTGCCAAGGTTGTAGTAGTTAATACCATATGTAGCAAGACCACCTGATTTGCACATACCTTCTTCACCAACGATTACAGGAATTTTAGCAGGTTCTGCAACCATATTAACGGTAGCCATACCTGCGGCAATCATGTTATCGGTAGGTGCATAAATTGCATCAACTTTGCCGATTAAAGATTCAACAACCTGTTGAATTTCATTTGAGTTGGAAACAGTAGCATCAATACATTCTATACCGAGTTTTTCAGCAGCAGCTTTAGCAAGTTCTACTTGGAATTTTGAGTTGGATTCACTTGAGCAGTACAGCATAGCAATTTTTTGTGTTTTAGGTGCAAGTTCTTTTAGCAGTTTAATCTGTTCAGCAACCGGAGTAAGGTCTGATGTACCTGAGATGTTGCCGCCGGGAACTTCATTTGATTTAACAAGCTTTGCATCAGCAGGGTCGGTAACAGCAGTAACAAGTACCGGTATATCACTGGTTGTAGCAGCTACAGCTTGTGCAGCGGGAGTTGCAATTGCAAGGATAAGGTCACTTTTATCATTTACAAGCTTTGTAGCAATGGTTTGACAGTTAGCTTGTTCGCCTTGAGCATTTTGGTAATCCAAAACAAAATCCGTACCTTCAACAAGACCTGCATCTTTAAGCCCATCAACAAAGCCTTTATAAGAAGCGTCCAAAGCAGGATGTTCAACCAATTGAACAATACCGATTTTAAAAGGTTCAGCACCTTTTTCGGCTGTAGGAGTTTGTGTTGCAGGAGCATCAGCGGCAGGTTGTTCAGCAGGTTTACTTCCACCACAGGCAGCCATGGAAC
>JAVVRS010000238.1:0-2508 GCA_036654595.1 Oscillospiraceae bacterium
ACGGCTTCGCCGTCGCCAAGGGGCAACCTCCGGCGGGAGGTTGACCATTGGGATTGTGCCGCCCCACATGCACCTCCCTCGGAGAGGGAGGTGTCACCGCAGGTGACAGTGGGAGCTTCATCAGTCCTGCCTTATCACATCATCTGTCTGAATAAGGTGAAATAACCACTTCGCCATGTCTTAGTGTTTCGGGTAAATCTATTATACGTTGATTAGCACTGCCTCTGAAACGTAAAGTTAAACTTTTTTGTTCCTCAATAAATCTACCGTCAACCAACAAATCTGCAAGAGAAAGCAATCTATTAACGGCAGAATTATTCATTGCCATAAGTTGTTCAAAGGTGTAGCCTGTATAACACATTAAATGTTTACCCATAGCTTTAATCTGTTCTGCAAGCGGCACAAGTGCTTCTGCTTGTGCAAATGGTTCACCACCGCTAAAGGTTACACCTGAAATAAGTGTATTCTTTTTTAATTGTTGTATAATTTCATCGGGATATGTTAGTTGTCCACCCTCAAAGGGGTGTGTTGTAGGATTATGACACCCTTTGCAATGGTGTGGACAGCCTTGAGTAAACAATACAAATCGAATACCCGGTCCATCTACAATTGATTCCCATATCATACCACTTGTATGAATTGGTTTAATATCGTTTTCTAGCATAATTTACCATTAATAGCTGCGTGTTTAACTCTATCACGTTCTTCAGCACGTTTACCATTATTAAAACGGTCAAGTGTACCTACTAGATAACCTGTAATACGACGAATTCTTTCAAAACCTACGCCTTCACCAACCATACCGTTTGTTACTGCTCCTGCTCTTGTTTCATTCATAAATAAAACCTCCTTATTTTAATTATTAAATTTTATTTGGTATTCTGTCTGCTTCTTCATGTATATCGCCGCAGAAACCGCAATTTTTAACATTACGGTATTTGTTTACACCAAGCTGACGGAGTTTTTCAACACTTACAGCTTCACCCTCATGTCTGCCGCAACGTGGGCAAACATCATCTATAATACCGCTGTATCCACACACAGGGTCACGGTCAATTGGGTGATTGATTGAACCATAACCAATACCGCATTTTTTCATATACATAACAATCTGTTCAAATGCTTCAAGATTATCAAGTGGGTCACCATCAAGCTCAATATATGAAATATGACCTGCATTGGTAAGTGCATGATATGGTGCTTCACGACGGATTTTTTCAAATGCGGAAATTGGATAATATACAGGTATATGGAATGAATTTGTGTAATATTCTCTGTCGGTAACACCTTCAATTACGCCATATTTTTCAGCATCTATCTTAACAAAACGTCCCGATAAGCCTTCAGCAGGGGTCGCAATCAATGTATAATTCATTTTTTGTTCTTTTGAAAGCTTATCACAATATGCTCTCATATGTCCGATTATTTCAAGCCCGAGATTTTGTGCTTTATCACTTTCACCATGATGTTCACCTATCAAGGCTTTTAAACATTCTGCAAGCCCAATAAATCCAACCGATAATGTACCATGCTTCAAAATTTCTCCAATAGTATCATCTTCACCCAGTTCACCCGAACCCAGCCAAATACCCTGTCCCATTAAGAAAGGATAATTGCGAACTTTTTTATCAGCTTGAATTTTATATCTTGCATAAAGTTGGTCTGAAACAAGTTTTAATCTTTGGTCAAGCAAATCAAAAAACAATTCAATATTATGGTTTGCAATAATACCCAAACGTGGCATATTAATTGATGTAAAGCTAAGATTTCCTCTGCCTGTTACAATTTCATGTGTTGGGTCATATACATTGCCGATAACACGGGTACGACAACCCATATATGCAATTTCTGTTTCGGGGTGTCCCGGTTTATAATAAGGTATATTAAATGGTGCATCTAAAAAGCTAAAATTTGGGAATAAACGTTTTGCAGATACTCTGCAAGCAAGTTTAAACAAATCATAGTTAGGGTCACCCGGATTAGCACTTACTCCGTCTTTAACTTTAAACACATGAATTGGGAAGATTGCAGTTTCACCATTACCAAGACCTGCTTCGGTAGCAAGGAGTATATTTTTAATAACCATTCTGCCTTCGGGTGAAGTATCTGTACCATAGTTAAGTGATGAGAATGGAATTTGTGCACCTGCACGAGAATGCATTGTATTAAGGTTATGCACCAAGGCTTCCATTGCTTGATATGTTGCTCTATCTGCTTCTTCAGGGGTATGTGTCAAGGCAAAATCCTGTGCACGTTTTACTGAAGCTTCATCAAAATTCTGTAATAAAGCTTCATGTTCCCATGCAATATATTCATCATAAGCTTCCAATGTCGGACGTGATGGAGCCTCAGCTTTAATCTCAGCTACAAGTTTTGCCGAGTTTGTATCTCCGGAAATGATTTCCAATGCTTTGGCTAGATTTTTATAATACAATTTACGGTAAGTTTTAGCCACACCCTCTGCCATTGCATAATCAAAGGTTGGTACGCTTTGACCGCCATGTTGGT
>JAVVRS010000239.1:0-2507 GCA_036654595.1 Oscillospiraceae bacterium
CTTCAGTGGCATTGGTGAATTTTTTATATGTTGGTGTTACAGGAAAATTAAGCCCTTTTAAAAAGTCCAGTGACTGTGAATGTTCTGTTATCTCTGCTCCATCAATTTGCTGTAAATTAAATATAAAAATATCAAGTCCTCTTGTTGCGGTTACTGTACTGTCTTTTTGACGCAATGAACCCGCTGCTGCATTTCGTGGGTTTTTAAATGGTTGCAGACCCTCATTTTCCTGTCGTGCAACCACTGCTTCAAACGATGCTCTTGGCATATACACTTCACCTCGTACAACCAAATAGGGCAATGATTTATTTAAAATCTGTGGTATTGATTTTATCGTTTTTAAATTTGCTGTAACATCTTCACCTTCAAAACCATCACCTCTTGTTGCTCCGCATACCAACTTTCCGTCACGATATTCCAATGCTACAGACAAACCATCAATTTTAGGTTCAACTACAAATGTAACTTCTCCCAAGCGTTCCTTTGTTTTGCGTACAAATTCACAAATCTCCGCAACATCAAAAACGTCCTGCAAAGAACCAAGCTGAACAGTATGCACTACCGGTGCAAATGTATTCATTACACTTCCGCCAACTTTACCGCTCGGAGAATTTTCGTCCTTGAACTGTGGATATTTTTCTTCAAGCTCTACCAATCTATTCATCATCATATCATACTCATAATCAGATATTTCAGGGTCGTCCATATCATGGTATCTACGGCGGTGATAGTCCAGTTCCTCTGCAAGTCGTTTCATTTCCTGCTCAATTTCTTTTAACTGTTCCATCTCGGTTTTTACACTCCATTCTTAATCTTTTATATCCCTTTTTTTACTTCTTTATTCTGTGTCCTCTACCCACGCCACACCGCTGCTTTGCCACCGCTTTGCGGTGCGGCACATTCGTGCCGTAGCAATGGGGGGTTCCCCCATTGCTGCAAAGCAGCGGTGTGGCTGTGGGTCAGCGAGCGGCTTTAGTATACTCTTTGGTACCGGCTCGGTAATCAAAAAGTTTTCCTTCAAGACTTTGAGAAGAATTTTCAACATTGGTAAAAGCTTCCGGTGAAACACCTACAATTATAGTTTCACCAATACAAATACTGCTTTGTACCTTTGTAGGTATTGTATATCCTGCCATATCTGTTGCTATTTCAACTTCTATAGTCAGTATCATACGATGTAAGGTCTGATTTATTCCCGCAGAAAGAAATTCATTTTTAATATCGGTTTTAATTGTACCTACAGGTATCATGGTAAATTTAATATTCGGTCCTCTGCCTGCTAAAAATACAGAACCTGTAAGAGAACCAAGCGGTATATTAATACCATCAGTACCCATAGTTTTTAAGCTTTGTAACACTCTTGCAGATATTCGTGTTTGTATATTATTTACAGCCATAATATCGGTTTGTAAATCTGTAACATTTCCATCTGAATTTCTATTAAGTTTTATTATTTCATCATATGTCACATCAATAGCGGACAATTCATCAGCTACAGCAGTATTAATAGAATCAGCGGCAAATATTTTAACTTGATATCCGGTAAGTGAATTTATTACAGGAGTTACTTTTTTATCAATTACAGCAAGAATAATCCATGTTATCATAACAAGTAAAATCATTCTTATAAACCATATATATTTTTGTGGTATAGGTTGTATATGAAATCGTCTTTTTCCCATATTCTCAGCTCATTTATTACAGTATTTTATCTATACAGTAATATATATGTTAAGAGTTTAATGTTATATCATTGCAAATAATTTTTGTGCTATTGCAAGTACAGTCCCATCAGATAATTTTTCATTTATTAAGTTGAAATATCGGACTAAAAATGTTTGATTTAATACACTTTTAGTTAAATATGGTTCAAACCCACCTGTAAGCATTATAACTAAATGTATCACTGATACTGCAACATAAAGAATTATCAATGCACTTAACACACCAAAAATAAGTCCTGCAATACTATTAAATGTATTTATAACAGGCATTTTAAATGCTGCTCCAATAATTTTGCTTAAATGCTTAGTTAAAAATGAAAGTACTGCAAAAACAATTATAAAAAATATAATCTGTATAAATACAATTATAATAGGTGCGATAACCGTCTGTTCTATGGTGGATACAATATCTGTAAGTGAATTTTGTGTTAAACTGCTCAAAGATGCTCCATTTGAATAATTCTCTATTAATTTTGATAGAAATGGTGGTACTTCGTCCCATATTTTACTTAGTTCAAATGCAGTTTCACTACTGTTTATTGTCTTTGTCAACATCTTAATGACACTGCCCTTTACTGCTACAGCATAAAATATAACCGCTGCTTTTTTGCTTATATAATATGCACCCATCATACTTATAACATATCCCAACAAATTAAGTGCAGAACGAGCAAACCCTTTTTTTGAACCGGATATAGCAAAGACAATTATAACTGCCATTGCTGCAACATCATCTGGAGCAGCACCAGCAGCAAAAGCAGTTCTACTTGTTTGTAGCATCAC
>JAVVRS010000240.1:0-2503 GCA_036654595.1 Oscillospiraceae bacterium
GACCTCTGGTCATGCTTGGTATTTCAGGGATATACTGTGACCAAGGTTCAACGATAGCATCTTTGAGTACAGCTGTTACGCCATTAGCAAGGAAACCGCTTGAATCCTTAGTTCCCGGCTTAAGAGCCTCGCTAAGAACACTGTTAGGAGTAGAAGCGAAACCGAAAGCTGCGCCTATATCATTCTTACCCAATACTTGACCTATATCGTTTTTGGTAAGTTCCGTATTACCGATTGTGCTTAAAAATTCAACGAGGAAATCTCTGTTCTTGTTGTCATATTGACCCCATGAATCAATTTTTGGGTTTTGGGGATCCTTTGCCTGTACAGGGTCTGCACCGCCGAGCATCATTTCCAAAGCGGAAATCCAGCCTGCTGCAACGTGTCTTTCCAATGTTGGAGCTGTATCAATGATATAGTATTGGTCATCTGTGGTGTTTGTTTTGCCATCTATATCATAAACAAGTGGCATGAAAACAATGTTTTCAGATGGTTGATAACCTGAAGTGCTGAAATCGCCTTTAACAACTCTAACCTTTTTAGAGGTCATTTTATTAAGTTCAGATCTATCTGTATTATCATCTGTACCTCTGTTGATAGCCTTTGTACGGTCATCATTCCATTTTTTCTGTTGTTCAGGTTCTTTTGCCCATGGGCTTGCATATGGGTTTACTACAGGTGGGTCATAAGAGCCTGAGGTTGAAGTTGGATCTCCGGGAGCTGCAAAAGCTGTAATGCCCATGGAAGCAATCATTGCAGCAACAAGTGCAAGTGAAATAAACTTTTTCATTGGGAAATATCCTCCTATTAAAGTGGTTTTATGTTTCTTTTAATTTTTCTATCTCTGATTATTTAGCTATTTTAAGAGCAGGTGCACCGCCTGTACCTGGGTTTACAGTTGTGCCTTCTGTATCGTCAGCAGGTGCATTTGGGTCTTCTTTAACAGTTACAGGAAGTTCCTTGTCAGAAAGTACATAGCAACCAAGTTGTGATGCTCTAAATTCAAATGCATCACCATCTTCGTTAAGTACTGCATCAGAAGCTGTGATTGAACCGTCAGCGCCAACTTCATATAGGTAGTAATCAGTATCTTCTTCAGGCAGAGCGATTGTAGCTGTACCGTAGAATATAAAGTTTGGTCTGCCATAGAAATTGTAGAAAGATAGGTCAGCATCAGCAGGAGCAACAGCAATTACTGCAGGAAGTGCATTATTATCATATACTACATTTACTTTACCGAGTTTTTGAGCAGGAACGATGTAATGGAAACCATAATCATCTTCAAGTTCAATTTGTGTTACACCAAGTTTAAAGTCAGCAACGGTAAGTTTTTGGTAAGTAGGACCGTATTCAAATTTACCATCAACTGATGTACCACTATGGTGACCGGCTTTATTATTGTATTCTGTAAGATTGATGAAAGCATCTTCAAGATTACCCTTGTTTTTAGCATATTGGTCTCTGTAGCTAATTGGGTCAAGGTCTAGATAGCTTTCTTGTCCGCCCCAGTTAGAAGCAGCTTTAAAGGTTTGCAATGTGTACATAAAGTCAAAATCGTCAACTTTGCCGCCATTTTTCTTTTTAAGCTTTAATGTACCACTGATGGACATTTTGTCATATGATGGGTCTTCTCTGAATTTAAGAACTACTGCCCAAACCTCAGGGTCATTGCTCTTTTCGGCCATTAGCCTTTCATATCTTGTTGCATTAACAGGGTTTTGCAACATATCTGATGCATCAACTGTGTCAATTGTACAAGATTCAAATACTACATCACCCAATGCAATAGGAGCCATTGAAGCTGCATACTTGTTGAACTTAACCGAAACTTTCAAATTATCAAAGTCTTCGATATCACCATAGTAAATACCCGTTTTGTAACCTTCATCATCTGTGATTGGTTTGTTTTTAGCATAGAGTGGGAAATAGACTTCGTTGTCATAGAAGTTTTCACTTCTGGTTGATGCGATTGTAACATCGGAATCGTCACAGGTGTAGCCTTGGGTTTTAGCGAACGCCGTAACGCCCATAGTCGCTATCATTGCTGTTATTAAAGCAATAGAAATAAACTTTTTCATTGGAAATCCTCCTCGTAAAAATAAAAATGAAATAAAATGCAATAAAATATGATGTTATTGCCATCTGCATTAACAGTATACCAATTTTTTGTAACATATTCAAGCGATTTGTAAGATTTGTAACCGTTTTGTAACTTCTGTCCTTAAAGGTACATTTACAGCGGTTTTTCTCTCTAATTCTTTATATCTTCTTACACTATAGTGTAAATTTTTGCCCATTTTAATGCTTATTTTAGACACAATCACAATAATATTTTTTCCACAATGTGCCTTTGGTTGATATTCCCATAGCAAGTTATTACAATTTTACTACAAATTATTGTAATAAAATGTCGTGAATTTTAAATCTTTGTGTCCGAGCAGCTCTCCCAAGTCCCCTGCCGTCACCGGTGGCGAACCGCCACACGTTATACTCCCTGCCGTCG
>JAVVRS010000241.1:0-2495 GCA_036654595.1 Oscillospiraceae bacterium
GAGGTCGCCCTTGATTGTGCCGCCCAAGTGTTGAAACTTGCAAGTGCTACTGTGATACCCATATTAATACCCCTATCGGTTATGGCGATAAAAAGAAAGACTATTGCAAAACTGCAATAGTCTTTCTTTTTATTTATGCGTTATCCGGTTGTGCAGGTTGTTCTTCTGCTGATTTTTCTTTAGGTTCCTGTAGCGGTGCATTTTCTTGTGCAGGAGGCGGTACTGCCTGCTGTGGAGGTATTTCACCTTCCGGTGCTTTAAGCTCAGGCACAGCTCCATCAGGTGGGTCTTTAATAGAAACCAGACGATATACATCTCTATCTGTCTTTTCTAACACATATATCATGTATTTATCCGGCTTTGGTTCACCTGTTTCTGTATTTTGGCTCATTACCCATGAATTACCCGGAGGCAAATATGCTACCGTTAAAGTAAATATATCATCTTTTTGCTCTATATTTAAAACCTTGGGTATATATAAAATATTCTCAGCTTCAATTGGTACATAATATGCTTTAACATCTTCATTATAGCTATATATTGCTGTAGTAAAGGTTTGAAACGACTGATGTTTAAGTTTAATATCTGCTCCGAATAATCTTGCGCAGGTAATATCTACATCTGAACTCGGTACTGTAATTCTATTCATATCATCATAGGTATAACTGCTCTTTTTTTCCATCAATGTTGCCCATATAGATGACCTTAATATAAATAATGGGTCAAGTTCTTCTGCTTTATTGAATGGCACAGGGTCAAACATCAGCACCGGTGTTATAACCTGTGCAAATTTTTGCTTTTCCTGTGAATTATCTACTATTTTTGAGGTTGCCTGAGCTGCCAAAACAATTACTGTCACCAGCCCAATCAATGCCAATACTACAAAAGCTCCGCCAATTGGTGCTGCCAATCGGTTTTGTCTTTTGCCTGACTTTATAAGTTTCATCTTGTTCCTCCATATACCATGTTTTTACGATAGCTTTTACACTGTTTCCCCGCCAAACGTATTGATTAGCAAGTAAATCTCCTGCACGGGGCGGCACAATCAAGGGAAAACCTGCGGTTTTCCCTTGCGGCGGCACAGCCGCCGGCGGCATGAAATGCCGCATTGTGCCGCCCCGCTCAGGCGATTTGTGACTAAACAATACTACCTGTTTGCTAACATTTTTGCGGTGCAGTGCTAAGTCGTTGGCTTTTGCATTGACTTTTTTTAAAAAAAATCTCAGCGTGTCTGACCGCTTCCGTAAACCATGAATTTAACCGTTGTAAGCTCCTGTAAGCCCATTGGACCTCTTGCATGAAGCTTCTGGGTAGATATGCCCATCTCTGCACCCAAACCAAATTCTCCGCCATCTGTGAAGCGTGTGGAGGCATTGGCATATACAGCCGCCGCATCAACTTGGTGCAGGAATTTTTGTACATTGGTATAATCCTTGGTAACAATACATTCGGAGTGCATTGTACCATATTTATTTATATGAGCTATAGCTTCATCAATACTGTCTACTACTTTAGCAGAGATTATATAATCTATAAATTCTGTTGCATAATCTTTTTCTGTGGCAAGCTTAATATCATCACCTAAAATTGATTTTGTTTTTTCACAGCCTCTCCATTCAACATTATGAAGGTCAAGTCTGGCTTTTGCCAAAGGTAAAAATTGTGCTGCAACATCTTTATGTATCAATACATTTTCAGCTGCATTGCATACAGATGGTCGTTGTGTTTTAGCATTATCCAAAATATTTACAGCCATATCAATATCTGCATATTGGTCAACATATACATGACAGTTACCTGTACCTGTTTGAATAACTGGGACAGTAGCATTTTCAACCACTGAGTTTATAAGCCCCGCTCCGCCTCTTGGAATAAGTACATCAAGATATTTGTTCATCTTCATCATTTGATTGGAGCTTTCTCTTGAAGTATCCTGCACTAAATTCATTGCATCTGATGTTATACCTACCTGCATAATTGCAGCTCTCATAATTTCCATCAGTTTTTTATTTGAATTGATTGCTTCTTTGCCACCACGCAAAATACAGCTGTTACCTGATTTCAAACAAAGTGTAGCTGCATCAACCGTTACATTGGGACGAGCTTCATATATTATACCGACTACACCTAACGGTACAGTGGTTTTTTGAATTATCAGCCCATTACCCATAGTTTTACCTTCAATAATTCTACCTACAGGGTCATCTAAGCCTATCAATTGACGTACTGCCCCCGCAATATCAAGTATACGTTTTTTATCAAGTGTTAATCTATCCAGCATTGCCGGTGAAGTACCATTATCTCTTGCTGTTTTTAAATCAATTTCATTGGCTGCAACTATTGCATCTATATTATTTTCCAATGCTTCGGCAATTGCCGCAAGTCCTTTATTTTTTTGATTTGAACCAAGCTGCCCCAGTTCTCTTGCCGCTGTTTTTGCCGCTTTACCCATTTCAATTACAGACATACTCATTACTGAAACCTCCTGCATATTA
>JAVVRS010000242.1:0-2490 GCA_036654595.1 Oscillospiraceae bacterium
GCAACGTCAGTAAAGGGACGGCGAATGCCGTCCCTTTACTGTGCCTGCGGCACACGGTAAGCCTGTATGCTTTGCATAAGTTCTTACACAACTGTTTCTTTAGAAAGATATTCATACAAATCAGTTATTTGTCAACCACTCTTATATTCTTTTCCTACTTTTCTCTTATTGCATACTTAAAATAAGTTCTTTGAGGTTCAGGGTAATGTACAATTCCCGAAACATCTTTACCATTAATATAATATCCTGTTTGATACCATAATGGAAAAACAGGTACATCACGAGATAAAAGCATCTCTGCTTTACGGTAATTATTTATAATTTCATCATTTTGTACCGAAAATTGAGCGGCTTTAACATAAATATCATAATCCGTATTGTTGTATCCCGTAATATTAGATGATGAGGTAGAAACAAATCTATCTAAAATATCTCTGTCACCGGAGCGTGACATATCCGGACGAAAAGCAACCAATGCAATATCATAAGCACCCTCCTTAGTTTTACTGTCAATTTCCTCCTGTGGCAACACTGACATATTAACATATGCACCAAGGTCTTTTTGCCACATCTGTTGCAGATAAACCGCAATCTCCGGTGTGCTTCCCACATCTGAAACTAAAAACCGTATATTATTTATTCGTGGCACATCAAGTATGGCAAGCCCTTGTTTATATGCTGTTTGAGCCAGCTGTGGTGAATAATCATAATATAGCGGTACCTTAACCGTTTCATTATAGCCTGTTCCCAAAAGTGTGACTGCCGGTGGCATTATCCTTGTTGCGGTAGATAAGCCATTTTTTAATTGTTTTTCCAATTCTACTCTATCAATTGCCTGTGAAAATGCTTGTCGCAATTCCAACACTTTAAATTCCGAGCTTTCGGCTTGATTAAATATTAAACACCAAACAGTATCCACTGATTTATCTGCGGTATACCCTTTTTCTACTGCGATTTTCATCTGTTCATAGGTTGCTCTTGCACTATCGGCATCATCTTGCATTAACATATCAAATACCGTACCCTTTGGATTTGCGGAATTTTTGCGATTAATATAAATATTAACGCCATTGGTAGTTACACTGTGTTCATCAAAATATTTACTGTTTTTACGCAAACCTATATAGCTTTGATTATCCCAATATTTTACATAAAACGGTCCATTGCAATCAATAGTATCCAATCTTAAACCATATCTTCCGCCTGATTTATCAAAGCTTTTTTTATTACATGGCATTGCCGACGAATGTGTAAGTATTTGAGTAAAAAATGCGTTTGGTTTCTCAAGTTCTATTGTCAATGTTCTTTCATCTTCTGCTTTTACCGCCAAGCTATCTGCCGTAAGCTCCCCTGCAATAACTTTATCTGCATTTTTAATCACACTGTATTGTTGTACAAACGGTGATTTAGTTATAGGATTAAACATTCGTTTAAATGCAAATTCAAAATCAGCTGCCGTTACCGGGTCGCCGTTCTTCCAACGCATACCGCTTCGCAATGTAAAGGTGTATACCGTTTCATCAGTGGAAATATTATAGCTTTCAGCTGCAGCGGGTACTATTTCTCCGCTTGGCAAACTGCGTAAAAGTCCCTCAAATGTATTGTAAATTATAAGCTGGGCTGTTTCATCTGTCGCAAATTGCGGGTCAAGGTTTTTTGTTCCTCGGTTAACATCATATCGTATAATTGCATTATTTTGTTTACAGCCTGTGAAAATCATCATTAAGCAGCAAAGTAATACAATAGTTTTAATCGTATTTTTTTTCAGCATAATAAAAATATACCTCTTTTTTTTGGAAAACTAATTTTATCGTTATTTTTTTATTTTACAGTCACAATATTATATTCAGTTTACCATGACTTTTGATGATATTTCAACCTTGTTAAAAAATTTTACATCTTACTGTATCTTTTGGCATCTTATTCTAATAATAATGCTATCTGTTAAGAATTTTTTAAGGAGGTTGTCTTTAAAATGACTGCTGATGATTATGGCAAATTAACAAAAAAAATCAGTCCTAATTCACCGTCCCATAAAAATATCCCTTTAGCTTTTTGTTTTGGTGGTTTTATCTGCGTAATAGGACAAGCATTTATTAATATTTATATCCTCTTGGGGGCTGCAAGTGACATTGCTTCCACTTTAGCCTCAATTACTTTGGTATTTATCTCTGCACTGTTAACCGGGCTTAATGTATATGATAATATTGCCAAATATGCCGGTGCAGGTACTTTAGTACCGATTACAGGTTTTGCAAATGCAATGGTTGCTCCTGCTTTGGAATTTAAATCCGAGGGGCTTATTCTTGGATTGGGGGCAAAGCTGTTTTCCATTGCCGGTCCCGTGTTGGTTTACGGATTAAGTGCCGCCACCGTTTACGGTTTGATTATTTTTATATTAGGCTTGTTTTAACGGCGAACCGGCGAACCGCCGGACGATATGACCGCACGGTTACACAGTGCAAATTTGCAGCTTGCGTTTGTGCGGTG
>JAVVRS010000243.1:0-2101 GCA_036654595.1 Oscillospiraceae bacterium
GTCCGCCCAAGTTGGCAAAGGTGCGCCATTTTTCACCGAAAGAACCATCACTTTCTACATCCTTGCCATTTAGAGCCACTGCGAGAGCATAGCATTTTCGATACATCTGCTCGCATAAGTTGCAAAACGTATATTTTTACTGCAATCAAAGCTTGACACCGCTTTTATTAACCCGATTGTACCGATTGAAATTAAATCATCTTGCTCTTTGTAACTGGAATAATATTTCTTAATAATATGAGCTACCAGACGAAGATTGTGCTCAATCAAGGTATCTTTTGCCTCTTGGTCGCCCGCTTGAATTTTTTCAAGACACTCCATTTCATCTTGTGGACTTAGGGGTTTGGGAAAGGAAGCTGTATTTCCAATATGTAATGCAAAGTAAAGCAGGTTAGACAGCGAGAGTAACAATATAGCAGAATACATCAAAAAGCACTCCTTCGTGTGAGCCATTTGCTCAATTATTATACACAGCTAATATTATTATATGAAGTTAATAAGCATAAGTGCACGTCCTTGAAAATTTGTATTCAAGTGATTTTAGCTAAATTGAAAGAAATACTGCGGCTACTGCATTAATAGAAAATAAAGTTAATGCAGCAACGGCAAGTAAAAGCTTAATCAAAGTTTTAATGAAATATCGACCTTTTATTTTGAATATTTATTTTATATGAGGCTACAAGATTTGATAACAGCGGTGTGAATTTTATAATAATATTTTAGCAATTACCATATTTGCCCATTTTGAGCTGCATAATATATGCCATTGACAGTATTAAAATTAATAGGGTATGAAGTACAATAGACTTCATACCCTATTAATTTATATATGCTATGCCTAGTTTTCTTTAACCTTTAATACATATTCTTCGCCACGCACAATACATTTAAAAAGATTACCGATGTCACTCATATTATTTTTGTAACCGTAATGCTCCAGCTTATTGGGAAGCATAAGTATAATGTCCATCTGAGGCCAGTATTTACTGGTGGTTTTTAGCTTTAGTGTAATATAATCATTATTACTGGCTGAGGTATTCATTGCCTCACCAAGCACTGAGGTCATTGTATTAGCAAATGTTTCACCGGATTTTGTATCGTCATCTACCTTTTTGTTTTGTCTGTAAAGCTCATACCCTACAATCTCACTATAATGCAATACTATTGGTTTATTACGGCTATTCCAGTCATCGTATTCAATTGAAACCAGTTGCTTTTCTGTATCTACTCCTACTTTTAATGAGTTATTAAAGTTAAAGTTATGGGTAAGTGTCATTTCCGCTGCTAATTTTGCATCATTTTCACGATGTGCAAGATGTTCTTTAATGAAATCTACATCTGCATTTTTACGCACATCTTTTTGCATAACAACCTTGTCACCACAACTACGACATAGAATCTTTCCTCCGCTGATTTTGACATTTCCCATGCCTTTTACTTCTCCGCCGCATATTGGACAAGGTTCCTTTTTACCAAATAATCCCATAACAGTCATTCTCCTTTATATTCCAAGCAACTGCTTTTTCTTAGCATTAAATTCTTCCTGCGTAATTATGCCTGCATCAAGCAGCTCCTTGAATTTTTTTATTCCATCAGTAGTTTTATCTGCCGAAGATACAACAGGTTCTGTTTGTGATAAATCCGGTCCGGAGGTTTGCACACCGCCACTTGCCATAGAAACAATTAAATTACAGGCTGCGTCCGCTTTGGCAAGTTCTCTTGAAAAATCATGCTCAAATTCCGCTGCACCCCTACCGCTGACTGACAAATCACAAAGCTCATATTCCTTTAGATATTTAGTATTCACTTGAAGTATAACCTTAATAGTTTCATATTTGCTATCCTTAACATCGTCATCATCATCAGCACCAAAAGCTTCTGCAAGCATACTAATTCCGCTTGCCAATCCTAATGCCGGTGGTTTATATGGTGTACGTTTCATTCCACGACTCCAAGTTTCAACCGCATGGTAGCCAAGCCGCATTTCAAAACCAAGTATTTCATCAAAGCGAAAAATTTGAGGATTATCAACGGTAAATTGTTGAACATAAAACATTTGATTTACATCATCAATAACCATCTCTCTATCATAATCCACCGT
>JAVVRS010000243.1:2111-2463 GCA_036654595.1 Oscillospiraceae bacterium
CTTATGTGTTCTTTTACATCATCTATTGTCCAACCTTTAACCAGTTCTGCTTCTGCCATAATATTATCTGCACAACTGTTGCAAATTGCTTCTCCTTGAAATTTTTTAGCTAACAATCTTGGTGTAGCTTTTCCACATATTGGGCATGGTTTATCTTTATTTGAAAAAAATCCCATAAATACCTCTCCCTTAATATTATTCTTTATACCTGTGCAAGAAAATTTGTTCGAAATTTGTTGATTAACAAGCATTTTTACCGTATGTGGCGGCACAATCAATTACAAAACCTAAATGGTTTTGCAATTGCGGCGGCTGTGCCGCCGGCGGTCTTTGACCGCATTGTGCCGCCACA
>JAVVRS010000244.1:0-2456 GCA_036654595.1 Oscillospiraceae bacterium
GGCGAACCGCCGGTCGAATTGACCGCACGGTTACATAGTGCAGATTTGCAGCTTGCGTTTGTGCGGTAAGTAGGGGATTATACATCTTATATGCGAAAAAGAAAGAGGTGTTTATGATGAAGCTAAAGAAAAAACTTCTGATTGTACTGTTAGCAGGAGTAATGGCAATGTTTTCAGCTTGTGCTGAAAGAGAAGATACCAAAACACCAACAGAGGTTCAAACTCAGGCAGAGATTTCACAGGAACAGTATAGAATAACAGTAAATTGGAGTCCGACAAGCACCGCTACGGCAAAAGAATGGGTTTTTGACCGCAATGGCAACGAAATACCGACAGAAAAACAGTTTCAAGTGTTGTATGATATGGAAAGTGGAAAACCACAGTGTAAAATTTTAACCAAGATGGAAGATACAGGCAAAGATGATGAGTATGGTAATCCTGTGGTTCGTCATCTGTCGGCATTGTATGATATGGACGGAAATTTGCTGTATGATTGGCAGGAAACAGATTATGATGCAGCTTTCGGGGATTTTGTTATTCGCAGAGATAACCGAGGTATGGCAGTTGAAGCGGAAATGTTACCGCCTGATTTTAAAACTTGCCTGTGGAATTTTAAAACAGGTGAAACTAAAATTGATAAGGTTGCAAATGTTCGTTCTTTAAAGGACGAAAGCGGAGATTTTTTTGCTGATGATAAGTTTGGGGCACCACTTGGAATAATTGATAAATCAGCAAATGTTGTAAGTGGATTTCCTGTTAAAGGCAATTATATGTACGCCGATTCAATAGGCGGCGGTTATTTTATCGCAACAGAACAAACACCTAATGGTGAACATACCGCAGATGTACTGCTTAATAAAAACTTTGAACCTCTTTTAAGTAAATATTCAATAAACGGACAATTTTTTGGAATTGTCGGAGATTATATTATCTGTCGTGACAACACAGGTAAAGGCGTAAATTCCGCACCTGTTACCGTGATGAATTTACCACAGCTTGAAACGGTATTTAATACCAAAGAAAATGAACGATTGAGTTATTTTGACGGAGAATTGGCAATTATTCAAAGCTCTGACCCAAATGATGAAAACGCACCAATGTTACAGCGATTACAAAAGATTGACGGTACAATTTTGCTTGAAGATTATCATGCCTTGGATAAAGCTTCAAAATATGATGACCCAAATAAATCACAGCAATTTATGGGCGTAAAGGACGGTACAGCACAGCTTATTGACCGAGAAGGCAAGATAATAAAAGCGGTAGAAGTACCGTCAAATGAAGCATATATGCGAACGCTGGGCAGTGATATGTATGTGGTGCATATTGCATCAACACAGGACTTACCCACAGATAAAGCGGCATTGCTTGATAAAGATTTTAACATTATAATACCGTTTGGAACATATCGAGATATTCGTGAATTAACACAATGGGGTATAGGTAAAAATATTTATTATCCAATAGTCATTGGCGGTAAAGATTATAATGGCATAACACGATATGATTTGCTTGATATTAAAGGTAAAGTATTGGTGGAAGATATTACAGAGATATCAAATGCAGGGGATAATCGTATTGCAGTAATTAAAGGCTATAATGCAGGGCTTATGGATTGGAATGGAAATTGGATTGTTAAAAAATCAATTTTCCAAGATTTTGGAGATTATTAATATTAAATAAAAATAGGAGTGTTATATAAAAATGAAATTACAAAAAAAATTATTGGCTTTGCTTACCTGTACTGCAATGTTATTTTCTGTAACAGCTTGCAGCAGCGGTGAAAAAACAAAACCCGAAGAAAAAGAGGAAACTCAAACAACACAAGCTGTACTTGAGGGAGTTACGGCTCAAAATTATCCACGAGTTGATGGTTCTACTGCAAATATGCCGCTTATGTCGGCAGTATACAGTAAAATTTGCGGTGTACCGCTTGAAAAAGCAGAAGACTTGGTACAAGCTAAAGGTACTGCCGAAAGCTGGCGTGGGTTAAGTTACGGCGAAAGCGATTTACTGCTTGTATATGAAGCACCCGAAACAGTTAAACAAGAAATTGCTGCCTCAGAAACAAAACTTGAAGCAATTCCAATTGGTAAAGATGCGTTGGTATTTTTAGTAAATGCCAAAAATACTGTAAATGGGCTTACACAAGACCAATTGCGTGATATCTATACAGGTAAACTAACCGATTGGAAGCAAGTCGGCGGTGAAATGGGTCCGATTGCACCATTCCAACGCAATGAAGAAAGCGGAAGTCAAACAATGTTTCTTAAATTACTGATGAAAGATACAAAACCAATGGTACCCAAAACAGAACTGGTTCAAGGCTTTATGGGCAGTTTGATTGATGGTGTGGCTTCATATGACGGTTCAGGCGGAGCTATGGGTTATTCTGTATTTTATTATGCAAATGAAATGAATTCAAATCCTAATTTAAAATTGCTTGCAGTAGATGG
>JAVVRS010000245.1:0-2405 GCA_036654595.1 Oscillospiraceae bacterium
ACCAAAATATATCGTCCTGTTTCAATCATTGTGGTATGGTCTGATACTGACCACCATGGCAAACGAGATACCCCTCGAGTATTCATAATGGTATAAAATCCGTCAGGCGGTAAAGTACTCGTGCTGTAGGTCAAGCCCTGAGTTACCCCAATATATGGGTCTGATGGCAAGGTTGTATTAACCACTTGACCTGCGGGATAGGTTCCCCATGTTCCGTTATCGGCAGCTGTTATAAGATTTCCACCCAAAAATGTTACCCCTGAAAATGTCAGCGGCTTATTCCCTATCGGTGCATCATAAAAATTCTGTCCTGTAATGTTAGTTGAGGCAACCGCAATTTTCAGTAAATTTGGTGAAAGTGCATTTAATTTATCTGCCAGCGGCGGCGGTATTGCCGGAACAGCAGATAATGGCGGTTCAACCTCAGGAGGCTGTGCCATAGCTGTTGCAGTTGCAAAATTCACCGGTGTTGCAATACCTGATGTTCCCCATGTTTCAATGAGATTGTAGTTTCCGGCAGGAACATTTGTGAATGTATATGCACCGGCAGCATCGGTTAGTGCAACTGCACCAATGCCTAAGCCCGGATTGTAAAGTGCTATCGGAACATTTGGAATTCCTGTGCCCGGCACTGAGGAAAACGTAGGGTCGTAATATACAAACCCTGATACGTTTGCCATAATATCACTCCATTTCTTATATCATAAAGAGATTTCTTAATCTCCTTGCTTTATTCTATTCAGCTTCTCCACTTTGTGCGACAGATTACCATGTAAATACGTCTGCCTCTCGACATTAATATTAATCGGTGCTAAATTAATATTAGTATCAATATAGGTTTGAACCGGCTTGGGCAATTGGAGCCCTCTGCTCGAAAACCGAATTGATACTTTTTTTATTACAGAAAAACGCCATACGTTTTGCTGTAATCTGTCATGGTGCATCTGCGTATGCAAAGTCCCTCACCGACATTTTAAAGCAAAAAAAACGAACCATTCCGCCTTTATGGCTGATGGTTCGTTTTAATCTGTTTTATGATTTGTTTTGTATTCAGTTGTTTTGTAAGCCTATACTGTAGATAAGTTGTTTTTTAACATTGAACAGGTTATCGGACAGGTCAACAAAATAACGCTGAGGATTATCAATACGCTGAACTTCTTCCCACAAGGTATCTACCTGAGCTGCACAGTATTCTTTTACTTCATTTAAAGACGGCAATTCATAGATACATTTACCCTTTTCAAAAATTTGATGCAACATTGGTACTGCTTTAAAATTGGTCAAGGTTTGTCTTTTCCATGTTTCAACAGGGTCACTGATTATTAATGGCATAGTATCGTCTACATCTTCATTGTAAATAGTTACATAATCAGCCAAAGCTTTTCCGTCTTCACGAGAATAAAAACGATACAGCATCTTAAAGTGAGGATTTGTTATCTTTTCCATAGTTTCACTTATTTTTATCTTTGGTGTATATGAACCGTCTTTTTCTTTAACTGCAACAAGCTTGTACACTCCGCCAAACACAGGGTCTGACTTACTGGTTATCAAGTTCTCGCCTATGCCAAATGAATCTATCTTTGCTCCATGTGTAAGCAAACCTCTTATTGCGTGTTCATCAAGTGAGTTTGATGCTACTATTTTTACATCACTGAACCCTGCATTATCAAGCATTTTTCTTGCTTGTTTAGACAAATATGCAATATCTCCACTATCAATACGAACACCTTTAGGTCTATAACCTTTAGGCAGTATAACATCATTAAACACCTTTATTGCATTAGGAATACCTGATTTTATTACATTGTAGGTATCTACAAGCAAAGTACAATCAAATGGGTAAACTTCTGCATAGCTTTTAAAAGCTTCATATTCACAATCAAAAAGCTGTACCCAGCTATGTGCCATTGTACCCACAGCAGGTATTCCGTAATCTCTGTCCGCCATTACACAAGCGGTTGCATCACAGCCGCCTATGTATGCTGCTCTGGCTCCTAAAATTGCTGCATCATAGCTCTGTGCCCGTCTTGAGCCAAACTCCATTATAGACCTGCCTTGTGCTTCTCTTACCATTCTTCTGGACTTTGTTGCAATCAAGGATTGGAAATTTATTGTAAGCAAAATCATTGTTTCCACAAGTTGAGCCTGAATAATAGGTCCCCTTACAACAATAATCGGTTCCATAGGAAACATTGGTGTTCCCTCTTTCATTGCCCAAACATCACATTCAAATTTAAAGTCCAACAGATAATTTAAAAAATCTTCCGAGAACATCTTTTTATTTCTGAAATATTCTATATCCTCCGGTGTGAACGATAAATCCTGCATATATTGTACTAATTGCTCAAGACCTGCAAAAATTGCAAAGCCACCCTGATCCGGAACTTTTCTGAAAAACATATCAA
>JAVVRS010000246.1:0-2392 GCA_036654595.1 Oscillospiraceae bacterium
AAGTTCACCGCTGGCTGTCATTTCTTGAATAACAGCATTGATAGCAGTTGTAAGCTCCGGATTTTCTTTGTTTACAATAATGGCATATTCTTCAACAGTGAAAGGTTCTTCAATAACTACAACTTCGGGAGATTGTTCTGCAAGTGCTTTTGCAACCTGATCATCAATCATAACTGCATCAATTTTACCTTGTGCAAGTGCTTGTACAGCTTCAAAGCCTTTGTTGTAACGTTCAATTGTTGCACCTTCAATATCGCCTGCATAGATGTCACCGGTTGTACCGAGCTGAACCCCAATTGTTTTACCTTTAAGGTCATCTGTTGTTTTGATTGCAGTATTATCCTTTTTAATGATAATCAATTGTGAAGCTTTAACATAAGAATTTGTAAAATCTACATTTTTCTTTCTGTCTTCGGTTACAGTCAAGCCCGCAACGCCAATATCAGCTTTACCCGAGGTAACAGAAGGAATAATAGAGTCAAATGCCATATCTTCAATTTTAAGTGTCATACCAAGTTTTTCGGCGACCATTTTTGCTATTTCAACATCAATGCCTGCAAATTCTTCACCTTCACGAAATTCATAAGGTGGAAATTCTGCATTGGTTGCCATTGTAAGAGTACCTTTTTCTACAGTTTTAAAAGATACAGTATCTTCGGTAGGGGTTTCACCTTTTGCTTCGGGTTTTGCAGAAGCTTCCGGTTTGCTGCCACCGCAGGCAACAAGGGAAACGGTCATCATCATTGCAAGAATTATTGCGGAAAGTTTTTTCATAATTTTCTTCCTCCAAGTTTGTTTTTTTAATTAGGTATTGTTTTAATGTAAAGGCGGTAAACTTTAAAGTATTTACCTAAGCATTAATAATTATTCACTTATTATACACCTTTTTTCTTTAAATGCAATACATTAATCAGCATTTTTAGCTCTTTAAATTAAGAAATCGCACAAAATGTATAAAAAACTGTATATAAATAGTTTTATACATTTATAACTCTTTAATATTAAAATCAAGTGCAATCATAGCATTTAAAATATCCTGCGGCAACGGACAAGCCGCTTGCATTATACTTCCGCTTATCGGCTGTATGAATTTTACCCTTGCACAGTGCAAAGCTTGACGATTAATTAAGCCATTGGGTATCCCATACATAGTATCACCTAACAATGGGTGACCAATAGCTGCCATGTGTACCCGTATCTGGTGGGTACGACCCGTTTCCAACTTAAACCGCACAAAGCTGTAATTTTCAACCGCTTCAAGCACCTCATAATGTGTAACCGCCGGCTGACCGTCCGAGTGAACTATACGCAGCATTTCTTCTTCTTTAGCACGTTTTATCGGCATATTTACAGTCCCAATAATTGGTGATGGTACACCGCAAACTACTGCCTCATAAATTTTTTCACAGCTTTCGGCAAGTCTTGATGCTGAGTGTCTGTTCTTTGCAACAATTACCGCACCGGAGGTATCTCTATCCAAACGATTGACCGGTCGAAATGATAAATCTATATCTTGTTTATCACAATAAGTTGCAAAAACATTGCATAAAGTATCATGTATATGACCGCATGATGGGTGAACAGGCATAAAGGGCGGTTTATTGTAAATTAAAAGGTCATCATCATCATAAACTACCTGTACAGCTTGATTGCTTCTTATTATATTGGATACCCCACCCTTATCCTCTCTTTCACGCAAAGTTATTTCAAGGCAATCTCCTGTGTGCAGGTGGTCTATTGCTTTAGCATGGTATCCATTAAGCAAAATTCCATCATTGTACTGTTTAAGCTTTACTATTGTGCGTGATGAATAATCATGATTTGATTTTAAAAAATCTTGAATTTTTTTGCCATTCTGTTCTGCTTCTACTAAATATTTGATACAACGCATATTTGTTATACCTTCACTGTCTGTATAAATCTGTAGTTGAGATTTCATCTATTTTTTCTTTCAATTTTACAAAATCATCAAAACACAAGGGTTTATTATTGGGATTTCTCAATAATGCAGCAGGGTGAAATGTTCCCATCATTAAATAATTGCCACGTTCAATCCATTCGCCATGTTGTTTTGTTACCTTAAAATCTTTATCTATAATATTACACGCTGCAACTCTGCCTAAGCATACAATAATTTTAGGCTTTATAATTGCCACTTGTTTTCTCAAATAACCTATACATGCTTCTATTTCTTCGGGTTTTGGGTCACGATTTTGCGGCGGACGGCATTTAACCATATTTGCAATATAAATGTTGGTTTTACGGTTTAAATCCACAGCGTCCAACAGCTTATCTAAAAGTTGACCGCCTCTGCCTACAAATGGTTCGCCCTGTAAATCTTCATTTTCACCGGGGCCTTCGCCTATAAACATTATTTCTGCCATGGGATTAC
>JAVVRS010000247.1:0-2351 GCA_036654595.1 Oscillospiraceae bacterium
CCATTTGGTCAAGATGAAGTACGGATAAAAGGACATGCAATTGAATGTAGAATAAATGCCGAAAAGCCGTATGAAAATTTCAGACCCAGCTGTGGCAGAATTACAATGCTCCATGTTCCTGGGGGACCTTTTGTACGGTTCGACAGTGCAATCTATCAAGATTATTTTATACCTCCGTTTTACGACTCAATGATTGGCAAATTAATAGTTCACGCAGGCACTCGTGAAGAATGTATCAGAAAAATGCAGGCTGCACTTTGTGAACTGGTAATAGAAGGCGTTGAACACAATGCTGATTTTCAAATGGAATTGCTTGATGAAAGCGAATTTAAGTCGGGTAAATATACCACTGACTTTCTTGCCAAGCGAGGTGCATAATGTTTATATTTAAAAAACCGAAAAATGAACTTGAATTGATACTCAGACAAGGTGCAAAACAAGTACCGAGTATACCTGATGCCATGTATATAAGCTGTCCAAGCTGCAAACGTTCTATACTTTCTTCGGAAGTTACCGAAAATATGAAAGTTTGTCCAAAATGCGGTCATCATTTCAAGATAAGTGCAAGACAGATGATTTCGTTAATCAGTGACGATGACAGCTTTGTTGAACTTTTTGCTGAACTTAAAACAAAAAACAAGCTTGATTTTCCAAACTATGACAAAAAGCTGCTAACTGCTTTTATGGATACCAAAGAAAAAGAAGCTGTCATTACAGGCGTATGTAGATTAGATGGAATTGATGTTGCGATTTTTGCGATGGAAGCAGCCTTTATGATGGGAAGTATGGGCAGTGTAGTCGGTGAAAAGATAACACGGCTGTTTGAATATGCCACAAAAAAGCGATTACCGGTAATAGGATATACCGTTTCAGGTGGGGCAAGAATGCAGGAAGGTATGTTTTCGCTTATGCAGATGGCTAAAACCTCCGGTGCCGTCAAAAGGCACAGCGACAATGGACTTCTGTATATAACCATTTTAACCAATCCGACAACAGGTGGTGTAACTGCAAGCTTTGCTATGAGCGGAGATATAATACTTGCTGAACCTAAAGCTTTAATCTGTTTTGCAGGACCCAGAGTAATTGAACAAACCACAAGACAAAAGCTTCCCGAAGGATTTCAGCGAGCAGAATTTTTACTTGAAAAAGGCTTTGTAGATGATATAGTTCCACGCAAAAATCAAAAAGCTTATCTGAAAAAAATGTTGGATTTTCATTGCAATTGCAGAGGTGAAATATGAAAGCTATAGATAAAGTTTATCTTGCCAGGGATAAAAAAAGAGACACCAGTGTTGCCTATATAAATAATATTTTCACGCTTTTTACTGAGCTGCATGGTGACAGAAGATACGGCGATGATAAAGCTATTGTTGGCGGTCTTGCAATGCTTGATGATATGCCGGTTACGGTTATCGGCATTGAAAAAGGTGTAGATACCAAAGAAAAGGTAAAACGAAACTTTGGTTCAGCTCACCCTGAGGGCTATAGAAAAGCTTTAAGGTTAATGAAACAAGCCGAAAAATTCTCTCGTCCCGTTATCTGTTTCATAGATACCTCAGGTGCATATTGTGGTATTGGTGCGGAAGAAAGAGGACAAGGGCAAGCAATTTCCGAAAATATTATGGAAATGATGACGCTTAAAACACCTATAATATCAATTTTGATTGGCGAAGGAGGCAGTGGCGGAGCCTTGGCACTTGGTGTAGCAAATGAAGTATGGATGTTGGAAAATTCAGTATATTCGGTTATTTCACCCGAAGGTTGTGCTGCCATACTCTATAAAGATGCAAAACAAGCGGATATTGCCGCTGAAAATCTAAAGCTTACGGCTGAAGATTTAATGAAATTTAAAATAATTGAGAAAATTATACCTGAAAATGGTAAGGAAAATAAATTTGCACTTATAAAAAGGCAGTTAATTCTCAAGCTTAAAGAGTTAAATCAACTTTCTAAAGAAGAAGTTGTTGAAGCCAGATATCAAAAATTCAGACACTGATATTTCATAAAAAGACACATTGTATGTACGAATACAATGTGTCTTTTTATTTAACTATATTCAGGCTTGTGTCCTGCATTATTGGAAAGTTCTTTTTCAAGCAAATTGCAAATCTGTACAATAAATATACTCATTAACAACCATAAAAAAGAAAACATCAAACAAATTTGTCCCATAAAATTAAATGGTTCTCTTGAATAATCCCAAACATTCCAACCTAACCAAAGATTAACAATACAGCCTACCAAAAATTCCGATATCAAAATAATAAGCCAAACCACAACGCATCTATCTATATAAGAGGTATTTTTATTGTTACTGGTATATATATATTACAGTAGCTAACTCAAGCCTC
>JAVVRS010000248.1:0-2349 GCA_036654595.1 Oscillospiraceae bacterium
TTCGCCGGCTCCCCCTGTCGTTTGCGAACGACGTCCCCCTCTGTGAAGGGGACTTAGGAAAGGTGTAGACGAAGCTTTGCCACCCCCAGCCTCCCTCGTTGAGGGAGGTGTCACCGCAGTGACGGTGGGAGTTCGTACAAGCAATAACCCGTGGCGGTTCGCCACCACAGCAGTGACGGAGGGAGTTGCCCCACTCACCGCACAAACGTAAGCTGCAAACCTGTACCGTGTATTCGTGCGGTCATTTCCCGTGGCGGTTCGCCACCACAGCAGTGACGGAGGGAGTTGCCCCACTCGCCGGACACTGATTGCAATTTAATGATTTGTGTAATATAATTACAAGATAGAATAAAGACCGATGAATTAGGGTGTGTTTAAAAAAATACCCGAATACTTTTGATAAATCAGATAGCCTGACGGCGGAACGGAGATTTATATGTCAGACAAACAAAAAGCATTGCAAACCGCACTAAATCAAATTGAAAAGCAGTTTGGAAAAGGTGCAGTAATGACATTGGGACAAACCACTTCACTTAATGTAGAGGCAATACCATCAGGCTCATTGGGACTGGATATTGCACTCGGTATTGGAGGTATTCCTAAAGGAAGAATTACTGAAATTTTCGGACCTGAATCATCAGGTAAAACAACCGTTGCACTTCATGTAGTTGCACAAGCACAAAAAAAAGGCGGAGATGCCGTATTTATTGATGTTGAACACGCATTAGACCCTGTATATGCAAAAGCATTGGGTGTAAATGTTGATACATTGTTGGTGTCACAACCAGATACCGGAGAAGAAGCTTTGGAAATATGTGAAGCATTGGTACGGTCGGGTGCAATTGATGTAGTAGTAGTTGACTCGGTTGCGGCAATGACCACTAAAGCAGAAATTGAAGGCGAAATGGGTGACAGTCATGTTGGATTACAAGCAAGATTAATGTCACAAGCATTGCGTAAACTTACAGGAGCTATTTCAAAATCAAATTGTGCAGTAATTTTTATAAATCAATTAAGAGAAAAAATCGGTGTAACTTATGGTAATCCCGAAACAACACCGGGCGGCAGAGCACTTAAATTTTATTCATCGGTACGTCTTGATGTACGCAGAGGTGAACAGCTTAAATCAGGTACGGAAATTGTTGGAAACCGTACAAAGGTAAGAGTAGTTAAAAATAAAGTATCTCCGCCTTTCAGAGTTGCAGAATTTGATATAATGTATGGTGAAGGTATTTCTCGTGAAGGAGAAATTTTAGATACTGCGGTAAGTCTTGATATTGTTAAAAAAAGCGGTTCATGGTTTAGTTATAATGGTGAGCGTTTAGGACAAGGGCGAGATAAAGTAAAAGCTTATTTTAAAGAAAATACAGCACTTGCCGAAGAAATTGCAGGGCTTGTAATGGCAAATAAAGAACGCTTGCTTGACCCTACAAAGGTTATTAAAGCAGCTGATACTGATGATACTGTAGTTGAACAAACTGCAACGGAAAAAACTGTAAAAGTAATTGAAACCGATGTAGTAACACCACCTCCGACCACAAGCGGTAAAAAGGTTAAATCTATAGATATAGAAGCAGATGATAAATAATTATGGCAATACTAAGTAAAATTACAGTTACAAAGCTTATGCGATATGCGTTGTTTTTTGATGATGAATTTACTTTTTCAATAGATGAAAAAACACTTGCCGAAAATCATTTAAAGGTTGGAATTTCATTAAATGAGGAACAAATAAATCAGTTAAAAGAACAATCAAATTATGAATATGCCAAACAAAAAGCTTTAAGCTTGCTGGGCTACAAAGATTACACAAAAAATATGTTGGTTAAGCGATTGCAAACTTATGAAATAGATGTGCAATCAGCAACAGATGCTGCTTACCGCATGGAAGAACTGGGACTTATTAATGAACAGGATTATGCTATGCGTTTATCCAGAGATTTGGTACGGTTAAAAAAATATTCATGCTATAAGGTAACACAAGAACTTAAAACTCGTGGGCTTGATGAAGAAATTATACAAATAGCAATAGAACAATTTACTGATGACAGTTTCCCTAAAAGAATTGCAGAAGTAATACAAAAAAAATATCTTCGGGATTTAGACACACCTAAAGGAAAAAATCGTGCTATTAATGGTTTGGTACGTTTAGGATATAGACCATCAGAGGTGGTGGTGGTAATTAATAACTTGTTGGAGGACCCCGAGTATTATTTAACCGAAGAAGATTAGAAGCTTTGTTGTAATAAACAAGTTTTATGCCTACCGTAAAATTTCGGCACCGTCACACCGAACACTGTCGGCAGCTGCCGACAGTGTTCGGTTGCCGCAAGCTCCGTTGGAGCTTGC
>JAVVRS010000249.1:0-2344 GCA_036654595.1 Oscillospiraceae bacterium
TGTCACATATATTTTCCCAACTACTCTATCTGTTAATCGCATTTATATTATTTAACTCTATATTATACTATGAAATTTTACCATATTTGTTCCATAATTGCAAGGTATAATCTTTTTTTTAGATATACTGTTTATGATATCATCACCATGATTTATTTAAACTGTCAATTACAGCTATGCGTAACAATTCGCCGCCACAGGCGAGGTAAACGGCTCCGCCGTTTACCTTGCCTGTTACCTTATCTCTTTTTTTAAAAAGAGATAAGGTAACAGAAACCGCTTCTCATTGCAATTGCGATGAGAAGCGGTTTCTGTGGCGGCGAATGTTACTTATCCCCTGCTAATCTTCGGAAAAGACACTGCGATTTTTCCACATATAATTAAAGCCACTGAATAATGTAAGAATAACCACACTGCACATCAGTACAAGATGTATATATGTTCCGGCAAGGTATGCATCATAACCCAAAGTTTGTGCAAAAGCAACAAATAAAATATCAAAACAAATCCATATAATTTGCATTACAGTTTTATATTTACCCCAACGGTCAGCCGCAATTACAACACCTTTACCTGCTGCAAGTGTACGCAGTGATGTAACAAGAAATTCTCGGCATAAAATTAATATAACAACTGCGGCACTGGTTAGTTCAAGCTGTACAAAACAAACCATTGCAGATGTTACAAGTAATTTATCGGCTAATGGGTCCATAAATTTCCCAAAATCTGTGATTAAATTATATTTTCGTGCAATCATACCATCAAGCATATCGGTAAAGCTTGCAACAGCAAATAATACAAATGCCCATAAAAAATGATGTGGTATTTCATCTATCAGCATACATGCTACAAAAAACGGAATAAATACCATTCTTAAAATTGTTAATTTATTCGGTAAATTCATAAGTTGTCAATCCTTTCTCTTAGGCTCTGCAACCTGAAAACCAAGCAAATCGTATTCTTTCAGTTTTTTAATCTTAACCCAAATAAAATCGCCTTCTTTTAAATGTGCTGAACCTTTAAAATAAACTTTAGTATCAATATCCGGTGCATCTGCCGCACTTCTGCCATAATATAAATTAATTTTTTCATCAAAACCCTCAACCAATACTTTTACAATTTTACCAAGCTGTTTTCTGCCGACTTCCATTGCAATATCATATTGTTCAGTCATTACAATTTCTGCACGATGATGTTTTTGTTGTTCATCAAGCTGACCGTCCATTTCTGCCGCCGGAGTATCTTCTTCAGCTGAATATGCAAAACAACCTAAACGGTCAAATTTAGCTTCATGTACCATTTCACACAGCTCTGTAAATTCATCTTCAGTTTCTCCGGGGAAACCTGCAATTAAGGTTGTACGCAAGGTTATATCGGGAATTTCAGCTCTGATTTTTTCTACCAATGCAAGAATTGTTTCTTTGTCACCAAAACGATTCATTGCAGTAAGTATGCGTTTATTGGCGTGTTGTATCGGTATATCAAGATATTTTACAATCTTATCTTCAGCTGCAATTACATTAATTAATTCATCAGTTATTCTATCGGGATAACAATACAACAATCTCACCCAAACAAGTCCTTCTATTTTACAAAGCTCAGTCAAAAGTTGTGGTAGCATAAGTTTCCCATAAAGTTCTTCACCATAGCGTGAAGTATCTTGTGCAATAAGATTTATTTCTTTTACACCATCTGCAACAAGTTGTTTTGCTTCTGTTATAACGTCTTCCATCGGACGGCTACGGAAAGCTCCTCTTATCATTGGTATTGCACAATAGCTACACCAGTTATCACAACCATCACCAAGCTTTAAATAAGCAAAATATGGAGCATTGGCAAGAACTCGTTTACCATTTAACGGTAAATCGGTTTTTTCTCCAAAGCTTACCAAATGTTTACCTGCCAGTGCATCATTTACTGCTGCTACAATATCTTTATTATGTCCTATCCCAAGTATTACATCTGCTTCGGGTATTTCTTCTGCAATTTCTTCACGATATCTTTCTGCAAGACAGCCTGTTACTATTACTGCTTTAATTTTACCGCTTTGTTTAAGTTCACAAAATTCCATTATGCTTTCAATAGATTCACGTTTTGCATCTTCTATAAATCCACAGGTATTAATTATTACCACATCACATTGCAAGGGGTCATTACAAAGCTGAAATCCGCCATCTTTTATTAATGCTAACATCATTTCGCCATCTACTTGATTTTTAGAACAACCCAGACTTACCATTCCAACTTTTTTTTCGTTTGGCATTATATATCTTCTCCTATCTTTTACTTTGCTTTACCGTCTGAGGTATTTCGGCACCGTCACCGTCGTTGGCTCTCCCTCCGG
>JAVVRS010000250.1:0-747 GCA_036654595.1 Oscillospiraceae bacterium
ATATAATCTCACCTGCCAACAACCCACAATCAGATGCATACATATTAAAATACCGCAAATATGGCATTGTGGACGTGTATAAAAATAAGGTGGCAGGAATTTATCTGTCACATAAGGCGTAAGGAGGATATTGTTATGGCAACAACTGTAGGAATGGGAACTATAAATAAAAATAAATCTAATGACAGTAAGGAATTAAAGACACTTAAAGAAGAATTGTCCAAAGCTATTGCGAATTTAGATGGCTTAACAGCAGAAAATGAGCAGTTAAAAGTACAGATATCCGAATTGACTGCAATAAAATAAGTGAGAGGTGACGGTTATGCCATACATAACATATGATGAATATTTTGCACTTGGAGGAAAGGCTGAACCGTCAGCCTTTCCAATCCTTGAACGGTTAGCGGAAAAGAAACTTGATTATTTAACGCAAAACCGTATCGTGGAAACCACAGAGGATATTAAGCTTGCAATGGTGCTGATAATTAATCTTTTGAATGAGATGGAAAACGGCGATAAGGTCAGCAGTTTCAGCAATGACGGAATAAATGTCAGCTTTGAAAAAACTGATGATTTGCAAAATCTTCACAGCCGACTTGTGGAAATCTTACCGCAGGAGCTTACCTATTTGGGGGTGGAACGGTGAGGATAAACGGCACACAAATGCTACCGACATTTAACTCTGTCATTACTGTTTTAAACAAACTTAAAGCATCAGACAGCAAAACACATCTTGACCAATGGTAT
>JAVVRS010000250.1:757-2302 GCA_036654595.1 Oscillospiraceae bacterium
GAGCATACTTTTCAACAATACATTTGTTTCACGCACATCAAGAACAGTGTTGGGTACAACGGTAAATATCGGGGGCAATTATATTGTAAGAATACCCAAAAACGAGAGGTACAAGCCGTACGATATATGGTTAAAGGACACCTCGCAAGGTTTTACGCTTTCAGTAGGTGACATTGTTATCAAAGGTGAAATAAGCGAGACGGTTATCACATCAAGTACTGTAAATCAAATTTTGCAGAAGTACCGACCGAACGCATTTGTAATAAGTGCTTTTAAAGATAATACAGGTATAGTTGGACTGGCAGAGCATTACTGTATTGAGGGGGTGTAATTTATGGGCATGACGATAAAGGTAACAGGGTTAAGCCCCGGTAAAACGGCAAACAGAATAATCAGTGATGAAGTTAAAATGTCGGTTGCCAACAATGCCGCAAAGCTTATGGCAGATTATCTGCCAATGGATACAGGCACATTAATGGGCGGCGGTATGGCAATGCTTGAAAATGGAAACCCCATAGTATTTTATAACGGTCCGTATGCACATTTTCAGCACGAGGGCAGATTAATGCTTAGCCCAAGCGGTTCACCATGGGCAAAATACGGCGAGATAAAACACTATGCAAAACCAAACAAGTATCTGAAATTCAGCAAAGAAAAACACCCTCTTGCTACCTCTTATTGGGAAAGAGCAATGATTATCGGCAAAGGCAGGCAGTTTTTGAAAGAAACACAACAGCTGATAAAAAGGGGGTAGAAAACAATCAATAAACACCGGTCAATGTTTGAATATTTAAAACAATATGTACCATTATATCTTACTTTTAATGCAGTCAACAGTTGTTGTGGGCAGATAAGTGTTGAATGTGTACATTCAGAGGCAACTGTAAAAAAATACTTTGGCGGTGCTCTTAAAGAATATATCTTTGCGGTGGTGCAGATACGTCAATTTGATACGGGGATTACCGACCCACCTATAAATACAGATGAAATATTTACAGTTCAAGCGTTTATGGATTGGATTGATGAGCAGCAGCGGTTAAGAAATTACCCGAATTTCGGAGAAAATTGCAAGGTGCAGCGTATTGAAAATCTTCAAAATATGCCAAGCCTTGCAGGGGTAAGTGAACAGAATGAGGCAAAATATATGTTTCAGTGTAAAGTAACCTATTATGAAAAGGAGAAGAAAAGATGAAACTCAGTACACTTATGGCAGGATATAAACCAAGCATAACCTTTGAGGGATTTGTAACCAACGACGATTGGGTGCTTGCAATTGATATAGCAGATACACCGAGTGTCAAAAAGGGAGATTATGTTGTAGCACAGATGGGTGTTGCGGGGCTTGATGCACAGATGAACCCTGTAACACAGGATAAACAGTATATAAGAGCAGGACTTAGTACCGTTAAAACAGGTATGCAACGCACATTTGCAGTATCGGGTGAAAGATATATAGGAGATGAATTTCAAGATTTTTGTTTTTCACATAAAATAAGATATGGTACAGGCAATACTGTTGTTAAACCGTTTTTGTATTTCAATGTA
>JAVVRS010000251.1:0-2292 GCA_036654595.1 Oscillospiraceae bacterium
TGTTCAACCAAAAGAATAGTCATACCATCTTTGTTAACTTCTTGAATAATTTTAAAAATTTCTTTAACCAGTAACGGAGAAAGTCCCATAGATGGTTCGTCCATAAGTAAAATATTCGGTTTACCCATCAAAGCTCTGCCAATAGCAAGCATTTGTTGTTCACCGCCGCTAAGTGTGCCTGCATATTGATTTTTACGTTCCTGCAAACGTGGAAATCTGCGATAAACATCAAGAATATCTGCTGCAATTTGGTCTTTATCTTTACGGATAAATGCACCCATTTCAAGATTTTCTTCAACACTGAGTTCTTTAAAAATACGTCTGCCTTCGGGAACATGAGCCATACCCATTTCCAAAATTTTATGACATTCTGTAGTAAGCAAATTTTTACCTTCAAAGATAACTTCACCTGCAGCTGCTTTTTTAAGCCCTGTAATAGTATGCAGAATGGTAGTTTTACCTGCACCATTTGCACCAATAAGTGAAACTATTTCACCTTTTTTAACCTCAAGACTTACATCATGGATTGCATGAATTGCACCATACGATACATTTAAACCGGTTACTTTAAGCATTTAGTTCATTTCCTTTCCTTAAACTCCGAGATAAGCACCAATAACCTTAGGGTCATTGGCAATATCATAAGGTGTACCTGTTGCAATAATTTGTCCATAATCAATTACAACAAGTCTTTCACAAATACCCATAACCAAACTCATATCATGTTCAATCAATAAAATTGAAAGATTATATTGTTTACGAATAATTTCAATGGTTGCCATCAGTTCTGCGGTTTCGGTAGGATTCATACCTGCGGCAGGTTCATCAAGCAGTAAAACCTTAGGGTCGGTAGCAAGAGCTCTTGCAATTTCCAATTTACGTTGCTGTCCATATGGTAAGTTACAAGCAGTATAATCTGCAAGATGATCCATACCGAATACAGCAAGATATTCCCGACTTTTACGGTCAATTTCCTGTTCTTCTTTCCAGTATCTTGGCATACGCAAAATACCTTCGGCAACATTATATTTCATACTTTGATTAAAAGCAGCTTTAACATTTTCAAGCACAGATAATTCTTTAAATAATCTAATATTTTGAAATGTTCTCGATACACCATGTTTAACCATTTGATATGGTTTTTTAGCATGAACTTCTTTACCTTCAATAAAAATCTTACCTGTTGTTGGTTGATATACTCCGGTAAGCATATTAAAAATAGTAGTTTTACCTGCACCATTAGGACCTATAAGTCCCATCAATTCACCTTGATTAATTTGTATTTCAAAATTCTGTACTGCTTTAAGTCCGCCAAAGGTGATGCCTAAATTTTCTGCACGAAGGATTTCTTTACTTTCAGCTACACTCATTCAGACTCACTCTCCTTTACCGTTGTTTTTTTCTTACCAAATACTTTTCCCAACCATTTAGTTAAAGAAAACTCATATTTGCCAAGTAAACCGGAGGGTTTAAATAACATAACAACAATCAAAGCAATTGCATAAATAAGCATACGATATTGTGAGAACCCACGCAATAATTCAGGTAAAATTGTAAGTCCGATTGCCGCAAGTATAGACCCTGTAATAGAACCCATACCACCAAGAACAACTATAACGATAATATCAATAGACTTGTTAAAGTCAAAGGTTTTTGCACCTAAAATTCCAATAAAATGAGCATAAATACCACCTGCAATACCTGCAAAAAATGCCGATACAACAAATGCCATAACTTTATAATAAGTATTATTAATACCTACTGCTTCCGAAGCAATATCATCTTCACGGATAGCTGTAATAACTCTGCCATGCCTTGAATGTACAAATGCAAATAATATTGCTACCACTAATACTGTAATCCAATAAACCATTGGTAATTTAGATAATTTAGGAATTGATTTAAGCCCTTGAGCACCACCTGTAAATGGGAAATATTCTATAAGTACACGAATAATTTCACCAAAACCAAGGGTAATAATTGCTAAATAGTCACCTTTTAATCGCAATGCGGGAATACCTACCAACATACCAAAAACAGCGGCAAGAAGTCCGCCTAAAATAAGTGATACAATAAAATATGCCCAACCATGGGGAGTTTTTGTTGTAACACCCATACCTTTGGTAAATAATGCAGCTGTATATGCCCCGATTGCCATAAATCCTGCATGACCTAACGCAATTTCACCTAAAAAGCCGGTAGCAATATTAAGCGAAACCGCAAGAATTATATTTATACAAACAGTCATTAAAATACCTTGCAGATAACGTGTTACAAATCCACCGTTAATTC
>JAVVRS010000252.1:0-2289 GCA_036654595.1 Oscillospiraceae bacterium
GTATGGGGCGATATTCTGAGAAAAGAATCCATCACTTCAAAAGACGGCAGATGGGAAATTTTTTCATTTGATATAACAGATTATACTTCATCTATCACCTTTAAAATGATACTTAAAAAAGAAAAAGCGGCGGCATTAGATGAGCTGTCTAAAGGCGATACAGTGCTATTGAGCGGAGATGTCGGTGAGGACAGATATGAAAGAGATATTGTTATAACAGGTAAAAGTATTGTTAAAATAGGTAAAATACCAAAGACGGACAATGCACCGGAAAAACGTGTTGAACTTCATATGCACACCACAATGTCCAGCATGGACGGAGTTGCCTCTGCTGCAGACTTGATTAAAAAAGCAAAATCATGGGGACATAAAGCGGTTGCGATTACCGACCATGGTGTCGCACAAGCTTTCCCGGAAGCAATGAATACCTGCGAAAAGATGGAGGACTTCAAAATTCTGTATGGAGTTGAAGGATACTTTGTTGATGATAGGGTTGAGATTGTTCATGGGAAAACAAGCAATACCTTTGATGATACTTTCATTGTATTTGACCTTGAAACTACAGGGCTGTCTGCTAATAAAGAACGGATTACAGAAATCGGTGCGGTAAAAGTAAAGGGCAGGGAAGTAGTAGCTACCTTTTCAAGCTTTGTAAATCCCGAAATGACAATACCTATGAAGATTGTTGAACTTACAGGGATTACCGATGAAATGGTAAAGAATGCACCAAGTGAAAGGGAAGCGGTCACAGCATTTTATGAATTTTGCGGTGAGGACAGTATCTTGATTGCCCATAATGCAGAGTTTGATTGCAGTTTTATTCGTGCGGCGGCAAAAAGGCTTTTACTGCCTTTTGATTTTGTATATATTGATACTGTTGCAATCTCCAGAGTATTGTTTAAAGGGCTTTCAAACCACAAGCTTGACACTGTAGCCAAGCATTTGAAATGCAACAATTTTAACCATCACAGAGCCAGTGATGATGCAACGGTGTTGAGTGAGATTTTTTTAAAAATGCTTGAAACTATGAAAGCAGGCAGTGAAATTAAAATGGTTGATGAGCTTAACACTTACCTTGCAGATAATGATTACAAAAAATTACCAAGCTATCATATTATTTTGATTGCAAAAAATAAAGTAGGATTAAAAAATCTATATAAGCTGATTTCATATGCACATCTTGATAATTACTATAAAAAGCCGAGAACTTTAAAAAGCAAACTGATGGAACATCGAGAAGGTATTATAGTTGGAAGTGCTTGTGAGGCAGGAGAACTTTACAGAGCAATTTTAGCAAATAAAAGTTGGTCTGACCTTGTAAAAATAGCATCATTTTATGATTATTTGGAAATACAGCCAATTGGAAATAATGAATTTTTACTGAGAGATGGAAAAGTAAAATCAATTGAGGAATTACGAGATTACAATCGTACCATTGTAAAATTGGGTGAAACCTTAAATAAACCCGTTGCCGCTACCGGAGATGTGCATTTTGCCGATAAAGCAGATGGTATTTTCCGCAGTATCTTAATGGCGGGACAAGGCTTCAAAGATTCGGACCATCAAGCACCACTGTATCTAAAAACAACGGGAGAAATGCTGGAAGAATTTGCTTACCTCGGTGAGGAAAAAGCGTATGAAGTAGTTGTAACCAACACAAATATGATTGCAGATATGTGTGATGTGATACGACCAATTCCTACAGGTACATATCCTCCGTCAATTGAAGGTGCAGAAGAAGATTTACAGAGCATTACATGGAATCGGGCAAAAGAGATTTACGGCGAACCTGTACCGGAAATTGTTGCGTCACGTCTTGAAAAAGAATTGACTTCAATTATAAAGCATGGCTTTGCAGTGCTTTATATAATTGCACAAAAGCTGGTGTATCGTTCTGAACAAGACGGATATTTGGTTGGTTCCAGAGGCTCAGTCGGTTCATCATTTGTTGCGACTATGGCAGGAATTTCAGAGGTAAATCCCCTTGTACCACACTACATTTGCCCCAATTGCAAACACAGTCAGTTTATTACAGATGGCTCAATCGGTTCGGGTTTTGATCTGCCTGAAAAAAATTGTCCGCAATGCGGAACAAAATATAATCAAGATGGACATGATATACCGTTTGAAACCTTCTTAGGGTTTAAAGGCGATAAATCTCCGGATATTGACCTTAACTTTTCAGGAGAATATCAAGCTAATGCACATCGCTACACCGAAGAATTGTTTGGTAAAACTCATGTGTTTAAAGCCGGGACAATTTCTACAGTTGCAGATAAAACAGCCTAT
>JAVVRS010000253.1:0-2253 GCA_036654595.1 Oscillospiraceae bacterium
AAAGGTGAAGAATATGATGCTCAAGTAAAAGAATGGGCAAAAGCAGTAGAAGCTGATGTTAAGTTTAATAAAAAGAGCCTTAAACGTTATTCCGCAGAAAATATGTTTGAAACTAAATAATCAGATAAAGTAACAGAGAGCCTATACAAAATATTTTGTATAGGCTCTCTGTTTTATTTAAGATAATAGTAAGATGCAGCAGTGGAACGGTTTTGTAGAAAGCCACGTCCCCCGCCTGTTCGCCCCGCAGGGGGGGTGGCGAAGCCGCCAAATTGGCCCCACAGGGGAATTTTTGTGGTGGGCTAGGCCCTCGACGCCCTGCGGGGCGAACAGACGGGCGGACACTTTTATTACATAAGTGGGGCAAAAACCATAAGCAGACTGCGACCAAAACGACGGATAATACCTACATTTTTAGCGTCCTCAAGGGTGTATTCCTTACATTGTGCCAAAGTGAGGTCAAAATCTTGTTTAACATCGCCGACAATAGTAGATTTATAAAAACAAGCACCACATTCAAAATGAAGATAAAAACTGCGAAAATCCATAATTGCAGTACCAACCAATGCAACTTCATCATCACATACGAACATTTTAGCATGAATAAAGCCCGGAGTATATTCATAAATCTTAACACCGCCTGCAAGTAAAGGTTCATAAAATGAACGAGTTACAGCATGTACATACCATTTATCCGGATTATGTGGTGTAATTATACGCACATCAATTCCACTTGCAGAAGCAGTAGTTAAAGCGGTTAGCATTTCGGTATCTAAAATGAGATAGGGGGTGCAGATGTAGAGATATTTGCGTGAATGATTGATTATCTGCATATAAGCATTTTCAGCAACATTTATTTTATCAAGAGGACTGTCACCAAAAGGCTGAACATATCCATTTGACGGATAACTTTTTGTTGGACGATAGCGATTAAAATTTAAATCATCACCATTTGAAAATTCCCATAGATGAAGGAACATTGAGGTTAAGCTCCAAACGGCAGCACCTTTTATCAGTATGGCAGTATCTTTCCAATGACCAAAACGGTCACGTTCATTTATATATTCATCAGCAAGATTAATGCCACCGGTAAAACCTATATTACCATCAATTACACAGATTTTTCTGTGGTCACGATTGTTCATTAAAACATTAAGTCTTGGGCGGAAAGGATTAAATGCAGTTACTTTTATACCTTTGGCAATAAGCTTTGCATCATATTTATTAGGTAAGGTTTGTATACAGCCAAGGTCATCATACATCAATAAAATTTCTACACCTTGAGCAGCTTTTTCAATTAAAATTTCTTCAATAGCATTCCACATAATACCCGGAGAAATTATAAAATATTCCATTAAAATAAATTTTTCCGCATGGGCAAGTTCTTCTTTAAGAGCTTCAAAGGTAGCTTCACCGGAAGAAAAGTATTGTGATGAAGTATCTCTTTGCAGTGGAAAGCCCGATATATTATAGATATAATCAGCTTGTCTGGCAAGCATGGGGTTTTCTTTACGGAGGTCGTCTTCACAGCCATTTGCTGTTATAGTATTTTCATGGCTGGCAAGATTATATTTACGCATACGTTTTTTCATTTTACCCGTAAAACGCTTATGTCCAAACAAAAAATAAAATAAACCGCCGACGACAGGGAATACCATAATGGGAATAATCCATGCAAGTTTATATGATGGATTATCATATCGAGAGATAATATACAGTACAGCAAAGATACTTAAAAGATAGAAAAAGCAGAAAAAATAAATTTGACCACTTGAAAGATAAACTACAGCATAAACTAATAATGCAAGTTGTATCACAATAAGTATTGCACCAATACTAAGACGTCCAAATATAGTGCTGAGAAATTTCTTCAAAATAATCCACCTCCATGATTTATTTTTTTTCGGTTACTCTATAGTATAGTACCTACGGCTAATAATTGTCAATCAGTTGTATATGTTGTTTGTGTTAAGGTGGTGTGATATAATAAAGCCTATTAAGGTTTATTATATTTTATTTAAAAGTCGGTACAAGATATTGCATAGGCAAATGCACCTCTCCCAAGTCCCCTTCTCAGAGGGGGGACGTCGTTCGCAACGACAGGGGGAGGTGGCGAACCGCCACAGGTTATGACCGCACGGGTACATGGTGCAGGTTTGTAGCTTACGTTTGTGCGGTAGTGGCGAAAATTGCAGCGAAACTCCCTCCGTCACTGCGGTGACACCTCCCTCAATGAGGGAGGCTAAGGAGCAC
>JAVVRS010000254.1:0-2245 GCA_036654595.1 Oscillospiraceae bacterium
TGACCAAATAGTTTTGTTCCATTACATTCATCATTATTTAGTTTTGAGGGTACAACCTCATAGTCGGTATCTATAACGTCAAGGATCCACCTGTTCCCATACCGAACACAGAAGTTAAGCTTGACAGTGTCGAAAATACTTGGTGGGCGACTGCCTGGGAAGATAGAACGACGCCGACACTAATTAAGAAGAACTACTCATTTGAGTGGTTCTTTTTTTGCGTTGTACTCTGATATAAACAAAAGTATGAGAGCGGTTACTGAAACATATCAACATTATTAAACAAATATTACTAAATTCAAAGAAAAGTTCAATATTTCCGTCATATTCTATATAAACCAGATATTGCTTTTATGATTTATATAGAATATTGCTCAATAGCCTTTACAATTTAAGCTAATGGTGATATATTTAACATATGCCATTATTTAAAATTTAGGAGGAAATCGCAAATGTTAAAAGATAAAGTAGTTCTTATTACTGGTGGCAACAGAGGTATTGGTTACGCTACAGTTAAATTGTTTCTAGAAAATAATGCTACAGTTGTTCTTGCTGCGTCCACACAGGAAAGAGCTGATGAAGCGGTTGCTAAATTGAAAGCAATAAATCCAAGCTTTAAGGTATCTGGCATCGCACCGAAGATTACAGATTGCAAAGAAGTTCAGGCGGCGGTTGATAAAATCAATAGCGAATTTGGCAGACTTGACGTACTAATCAGCAATGCTGGTATTACAAGACCTGAATATGGCACATTCTACCAAATGTCAATTGAAAACTTTGAAGAAGTTATAGATGTTAACTTCAAATCTGCTCTCTACTTTGCACATGCAACTGCTCCTATTATGAAAGAACAGGGCGGCGGTGTAATCCTCTTTACAGCTTCCATCACAGCTATCTATGGTGCTAACGGAAACGTTGCATACCCAACCTCCAAATTTGCAATCCGTGGTCTTTCTCGTTGCTTGGCTATGGAACTTGGCAAAGACAAAATCCGTGTTAACTGCGTAGCTCCGGGCTGCACAGATACAGACATGCTTGTTGGTCTTTCTGACCAAATCAGAGCATACCTCAACAAATCTGTACCACTAGGCAAAATTGGTGATCCGGAAGATGTCGCATCAGCATTCCTATATCTTGCAAGTGATATGGGCAAACATGTATCCGGTATTATTCTACCGGTTGCAGGCGGCGGAACAACCTGATTTATTAAATCAATATATAAGCTGCTATCGAGATACTCTCTCGGTAGCAGTCTTTCTTTGTTTTAATTTACATTTAGGTATTTACATCAGAGAGTTTATATGGTATAATAAAGTTTCAAAAGTCGGTGCAAAGTTTTGCACACGCAAATGCACCATGACCGATTATACCAATTCAGTCGGTATCTATAACGTCAAGGATCCACCTGTTCCCATACCGAACACAGAAGTTAAGCTTGACAGTGTCGAAAATACTTGGTGGGCGACTGCCTGGGAAGATAGAACGACGCCGACATTAATTAAGAAGAACTGCTCATTTGAGTGGTTCTTTTTTTGCGTAATAAAGCTTTTAGTGAATAATTCATATTGTCTTTGGGCATATTAAGTCAACAAATTAAAAGGACGGTTTACATATATGAGAAAAATTGACTTAGCATGCTTAATTGGACTTATTTTAACGATAAGTATCAGCGGAATTACCACATTTGCAGGAGATTGCAATAATATAAGACAAGAGGTGTTGCGGTTTCATGTAATGGCAAATTCAGACAGTGAAGCTGACCAAAAAATTAAGCTTGCTGTGCGTGATGCAGTGATTGAACAAACAGATATTTTATTTGAACAGGTTGATAATAAACAAGCAGCTGAAAAGATGGCAAAAGAAAAATTACCTCAAATTGAAGCGGTTGCTAAAGCTGAACTTGTACGCCATGGGAGTACAGATAGTGTAAAAGCAGAACTTGTAAATATGTATTTTAATACCAGAATTTACCCTGAATTTACTTTGCCGGCAGGTAAATATGATGCTGTTAGGGTAACAATTGGTCAAGGTAAAGGTAAAAATTGGTGGTGTGTGGTGTTTCCATCAATGTGTATTGGTGTAGCAGAGGATAAAATGGACGGATTTACTAATGCCGAAAAGCAAATTATACAGGCTAAACCTGTATATGAACCTCGTTTTGCAATAATTGAATTTTTAGAAAAATTTACCGCCGGTGGCGAACCCGGCGAACCGGTGGCGAACCGCCACACGTTATGACCGCACC
>JAVVRS010000255.1:0-2225 GCA_036654595.1 Oscillospiraceae bacterium
GTGTGTATTGCGGATATCCAGAGTAATGCCAAAAGGACTGCCTGCTTCAATTTTATCATTATCAATGGTATAATTACTTACAATAACATAAGGGGTAGCACTTTTTATTGTGACATCATTAGGGTCATGATTGCCGCCGCTGCCGCTGTCATCACCGTTTTCACCCCAATCACCGCCGCTGCTGTTGCCGCTTTTAGATTTATCGGCACCAATCATATGTGCTTTAATAGGTGAATAGGTGTGTTTTAGTTCAGTATTGCCCATATTATCGGTATAGACCAGATTAAATGCCAACAGTGCAGTATCGCTTTGGTCGGCATAGGTTAGCTTTTCAAATGAAATAGCTATCTGAGCATAACCATCACTTGATTTTGAAAATTCAATTTTTGTAGGTTTCCCATTGTTACCGCCAACAGGAAAGTCACTTAATTCTTGTTCTACCTTGCAGTTATTTACTGCTGCATGTAATTTTTCGGCATCTTTATCACTGTTTACCTTTACGTTCTTATCAATAAAGACAAGTGTTGCATCAAAATTACTATAATCAAAATCTGTTGGGGCACCCTCTCCGGGGTTTTTAAAATGTACAAAGGAGGCAAGAGGTTTTTTATCAAGATAACCATCACCATCGGTTTGATATCCGTTATATGTAACTTCTCTTGAAGTGTTACCTTTTTTATTTGTTGCGGAATAGGAGCCGCTGTTAAGTCTTTCGTGGAAAGTATATCTTATTTCTTGCAGTTCTACCTTTGACACATCATCAACCGCTGCTGCCTCGGCTACTGTAAAGGTTCCGGAAAGGCAAGGTAGTATAAGTAAAATTGTAAGCATCATTGCTGTAAATCGCTTCGCTGTATTCATATTGTGGTTAACTCCTTTGGATTTGTTTGTTAAATAGTGGTTGAAGATATAGGCGGTATAACTGGAGGGGTAGCGAGCAAAGGTTTCGGTTCTACGGCAGAAACGGCATTTTCAGCAATTTGTTTTGGTTCGGCAGGGGTATCCTCAAATTCAACGATTGATTTGTTGGCAACATCAGAGGTAATCTGTCCGTCAATCAAGGTTATAATCCTATCCGCATACAGTGCAAGTTCACTGTCATGGGTTACAAGAATAAGCGTTTGATTATGTTTACGGCATAGTCTTACCATAAGCTCCATTACTTCTAAAGTAGTAGCGGTATCAAGGTTTCCGGTAGGTTCATCGGCAAAAACAATTTTAGGCTTTGCTACGAATGCTCTTGCTATGCCGACACGCTGCTGCTGCCCACCTGACATTTGATTTGGAACGTGTTTTACACGTCCCTCCAGACCTACTTTTTTAAGCAAAGAGAGGGCTCTTTTGTTACGCATTGCTTTGGGCATACCTTTGAACATAAGAGGCATACTTACATTTTCAAGGGCGGTCATTGTCGGAAGCAGATTATAAGACTGAAAGATAAAACCAATATTACTTTGTCGGAATTTTGCCAGTCTGTTTTCATTCATTATTGAAATATTGGATTTGCCTATGTATACGGCACCCTTTGAAGGCTTTTCAAGACCTGCAAGTTGATTTAATAAAGTGGATTTACCCGAGCCTGAAGTACCTAAGATACAGCATATTTCTCCTTTATAAATTTGCAGATTTATATTACGGAGTGCAACAACCTTTTCTTTACCAAGATGAAATATCTTATAAAGATTTTCAACACGGATAATGGCTTCCAAACATTTTCGCCTCTTTTCTTTTGTTAAAGGTAAATATTGTTTATAATTAACATCTACAGTCTATTGCCTGCACTGTGCCCCGCAGCGTCTGATTGCCCCCAAAGGGGGCATCAGACGATTTCGGCCGCACCCACGGGGGGACAACCGGGCGAGGCGCAGCCCAGCTCCGGCTGCGGGGCACAGAGGCAGCAATAGATAAAAGCAGTAGATTACTCTGACAAGACTAAGGTGTATAAAAAGTAAGAGTTTATTGCAAGAAGCTGAGATAAAATTTACACTATTTATCAGTAGTTGCAATATTCAACTCAATTTTAACACAATGTGTGCAAAATTCAAGATGGTAGTCTGATTGTTAGATGTTTATTTACAAAACGGTTGTTACTGTAAGTGAAGTATGCTAATATTATATGATAGATAAAGTCCATAAGGAGAGTACAGAATGTATGATAATAACGATAGAGGGTTTAAATAAATATTATGGTGCAGACCATATATTAAAAGATGTAACAGCAACTA
>JAVVRS010000256.1:0-2219 GCA_036654595.1 Oscillospiraceae bacterium
GCAATCAATGACAGTATTTTATTCTTCACCCTTACTTAGTTCCTCCTCAAGCCTTAAATAAACATCGTCCGGTATTTGACATTCAAAGGTTCTTTCAAGACGTTTTGCTTTTCTTGCTTTTTTAAGGCATTGCATATTAGGACATATATATGCTCCTCTGCCTGTTTTTTTGCCTTTATAATCAATGGAAATTTCTCCATCAGGAGATTTTACCACACGAATAAGCTCTTTTTTGGGCTTATGTTCATTGCAACCCGTACACATTCTTATAGGAATTTTTTTTATTGCCATACGGCTTATTCCTCCTTTAGCCTTGACGTGTATCGTTCATTACACCGCTTTCCGGACGGATATCAATCTTCCAGCCTGTAAGTCTTGCTGACAAACGAGCATTTTGCCCTTTATTACCAATTGCAAGTGAAAGCTGATTATCCGGCACTGTTACCTTGCAAGCTCTTGCACCTTCGGGGTCAATCTCAACCGAAATAACCTGTGATGGTGAAAGTGCTGCGGCAATAAATTCAGCAGGGTCATCACTGTATTTTACAACATCAATTTTTTCTCCGCCCAGTTCATCAACTATTGCGGTAACACGACTTCCTTTAGGGCCTATACAAGCACCTACAGGGTCTACATTTTCATCTTTTGAATAGACTGCAATCTTTGTTCTGGAGCCTGCTTCTCTGGATACAGCTTTAATTTCAACTGTACCGTCTTGAATTTCAGGTGTTTCCATCTCAAATAAACGTTTTATCAATCCCGGGTGTGTTCTTGAAATCATCATCTTAGGGCCTTTGGTAGCTGATGTTACGTCTACGACATATATCATTACACGGCTGCCTTCAACAAGTACTTCTCCCGGAACCTGTTCAGCTTTTGGAAGTATCGCCTCATTCTTATCAATTTCAAGGGTTGCATTACCCTTTATCGGGTCAACTTTAAGTACCAGTGCCGAGATTATCTCGAACTTTTTGCTTTGGAATTTTTTGAGAAGCTGACCTTTTTCAGCTTCGCTGATTCCTTGGCGTATAACGTGTTTTGCTGCTTGTGCGGCAATACGTCCAAACTCTTTGGTTTCGAGCGGTATTTCTACCAAATCACCAACCTGAGCTGTTTTGCTGTACTTGGACGCTTCTGCTTTACTAAGCTGCAATTGTGGGTCTGTCACATCATCTACCACATATTTTCTTACTGCTACATAAAATCTTTGTGCTAAAGGGTCTATTTCAACAATGTTATCATCTGTGCCACCCATATCTCTTTTAACTGCAATACCTATTGCAGTGGATATTTTTTCTAATAAATAATCAACAGGTATACCTTTTTCTTTTTCTAAGGCATACAGTGCGTCAAAAAATTCGCCATTCATTTTTCTGTTCATCCTCCAATAATTATATCTCAATTTCTGTTTAGAAATTTATTTCCTCATACAATCTAACCCATGCCGCTTCTTTTAAGGCAAAGGTCATTTCCGTTTCAATTTCTTCCATTATGATGGTCACATTTGTTCCGTCAAAGGCTGTCATCTCACCGGTAAACTCACGAACTCCATCTACTGCACGAATTAATCTTACAGTTACAGGAAAGCCGATATACTGCTCAAAATGCCATGGCTGAACCAAATCTCTGCCTATACCCGGAGATGATACCTCCAGATAATAGCTTTGTTCAATTGGGTCAAGCTCATCAAGCTTTTTACTTAAAGCTCTGCTTACATTTTCGCAATCCTCTATTGTAACGCCATCTTCTTTATCTATGAAAACTCTCAAAAACCATGAGGTTCCTTCCTTTTCATAGCGTACGTCCCAAAGCATAACATTATTCTCATCTGCTATTGGCTGCACAAGCTTTGTTACAAGCCCGGCAGTACCGGTTTTCTTCTCGTTTGACATCGTTTCCCTCCGAACAAAATTGGTTTAATCGTCCTCATTAGCCCTAACATAAACGAAAGAGCGGGATTTACCCCACTCTTTCCTCAACAAATTTATCTATTATTATAATTTAACATAAATTGAATATATTTGCAATAGTAAATTTCACCATTATACTGTTTTACTCTTAAAACAATACATTTTTCTACATTACTTATAACGCTTTGGTTTCTCTCGCCGCCCCCGCAGTGAAGGAACGCTCCCATTCGGGAGCGTTCCTTCGGTTGCCGCTTTGCGGCAACAACGTGCGGACCGCGAAGCCGGACGCACGGCTGCGGGGGCGGTGGG
>JAVVRS010000257.1:0-2177 GCA_036654595.1 Oscillospiraceae bacterium
AATGTCGGTGCAAGATTTTGCATACGCAAATGCACCATGACAGATTATAGCAAAAGCACTTTGTATTTTGCTATAATAAAACCTAAATAGGTTTTATTATATTTTATTTAAATGTCGGTGCAAGATTTTGCATACGCAAATGCACCATGACAGATTATAGCGTTTACGCTATAATAAAACCCATTAAATTACCGCTAAAATCAACTTATTTGATTGGAGATAAAAAACCATGACTGACCGTTCAAAGTTTTTACCCATAAGTATGGAAGATGTTAAAGCCAGAGGTTGGGACGATATAGATATAATATGCGTGACAGGGGATTCATATGTAGATCACCCAAGCTTTGGAATAGCAATAACAGCAAGAGTAATTGAAGCACATGGCTGTAGAGTAGTAATGCTTGCACAACCGGATATAAATTCAGAAAAAGATTTCACACGTTTTGGTAAGCCTAAATTAGGCTTTTTTGTTACGAGTGGAAATATAGATTCAATGGTATCACATTATACGGCAGCAAAACGAAAAAGAAGTGATGACCCATATACAGCAGGTGGAAAAGCAGGTAAACGTCCCGATAGGGCAGTAATTGTATATTGTAATAAAATAAGAGAAATTTATCCCGATGCAAATATAATTATTGGTGGATTGGAAGCATCTTTACGTCGTTTTGCACATTATGATTATTGGGACGATGCAGTAAGAGCTTCAATTTTAGTGGATACAAAAGCTGATTTATTGATTTATGGTATGGGTGAATTGCAAACACGAGCTATTATTGATGGATTGCGTGAGGGAATACCTGCAAATCAAATGAGAAATATAAGAGGAACATGTTATATGGCAAAACAATATGAATTGCCTGATGATATTGTTACCTGTGCATCATTGCATAAAGTTACGGTAGATAAACCGGCTCATGCAAGAGCAGTTGCATTACAGATGGAAAATCAAGATACAGTATATGGGAAAACCTTGGTTCAAAAACAAGGCGAAGATTATTTGGTACAAAATCCACCTATGCGTATTTTAACACAACAAGAATTAGATTATGCCTTTGAATTACCATATCAAAGAATGTATCACCCATGTTATGAAGAATTAGGAGGAGTTGATGCTATTAAAGAAGTAGAATTTTCAATTATGCACAACAGAGGTTGTTTTGGTAATTGTAATTTTTGTTCTATTGCATATCATCAAGGCAGAGAAATAGCTTGCAGAAGTATACCATCAATCGTAAGAGAAGCAGAAGCTTTTGTGAAAAACCCACGCTTTAAAGGGTATATTCATGATGTAGGCGGCCCTACTGCAAATTTCAGACACCCATCATGTGAAAAACAAAAAACCTATGGACTTTGTAAAAATAAAAAATGCTTAGGTACAAATCCTTGTCCTAATGTTAATGCAGACCATAGTGAATATATAGAATTATTGCGTAGAGTAAGAGCAATAAAAGGGGTTAAAAAAGTATTTGTACGCTCGGGATTGAGATATGATTATATTTTACTTGATAAAGATAAAACTTTTATAAAAGAAATTGTTGAACATCATGTAAGTGGTCAGCTTAAAATTGCACCTGAACATTGCAGTCAAAATGTATTGGCAATGATGGGTAAACCGTCGGCTAAAGTATTTGAACGCTTTGAAAAATTGTTCTATGAAACAACAAAAGCTGTAGGTAAAGAACAATATCTTGTACCTTATTTAATGTCATCACACCCCGGTTCAACTATTGATGATGCAATAGAGCTTGCATTATTCTTAAAAAAACGTCATATGCGTCCCGAACAAGTACAAGATTTTTACCCAACTCCAGGTACAATTTCTACCTGTATGTTTTTTACAGGGCTTAATCCCTTAACAATGGAACCTGTATATATACCTCGTGACCCAAAAGAAAAACATGCTCAACGTGCTTTACTGCAATACTTTAAACCTGAAAATCGTCGTGAAATTATTGAAGTATTAGTTTCGTCGGGTAATCGCAGACTTATAGGCAATGCACCTGAATGTTTAGTTGCACCTGATGCAAAATATGCTCGTGAGCAAAAAGAATTTGCAGAAGCTGCCAAAGCACAATCACAGTTAAACGGTAAAGCCGCCGGTAAAGGTAAAACACCACAAAAACCAAGTAAAGGCAGAGAACAACGAGGCAGACGTTAACTGCTAAATTGCAGCA
>JAVVRS010000258.1:0-2166 GCA_036654595.1 Oscillospiraceae bacterium
GTCTTGTTGCAATTAATAATAGCAAAATTCTTGAACCCACCGCACAAACGCAAACCAAAGATTACTGCAATCTAACCGTGCGGTCAATTCGACCGGCGGTTCGCCGGTTCGCCACCGGTGCGACGGCTCCCCTTACAGACGGCTTTCACCCAAAAATACCTGCCCAACAACCTTTGGCCCTGCATTTATTGCTACACATGAACCTATAAAATATACCCCTATCGGTGGATATCCCATTTGTTTTGTCATAGCTTCAACCAATGGTTCACCCGCTTGTTTATCATCTCCAACAAGTACAACATATGGGCTTTTAGGTACAATATACCGTTCAGCGGCAATATTTGCAAGCTCTGCAACTGCCTGTTTATCGCCTCTTACTTTAGATACTACTTTATTATCACCATTCATAAATGTCATTATTGGACGTAAGCCAAGCATACCGCCTACCAATGCTGCTGCTGCACTTATTCTTCCGGACCGTTTTGCAAAATCCAAAGTAAACACTGTAAAATAAACTTCAACACGATTATAGGCGTCGATTAAATATTCAACCAATTCATCATAATTTGCACCATTTTTCAGTTTATCTGCAGCAATCATCAATGGTAAGCCATATGCCATTGAATAAGTTTTAGAATCCAACACTGCAATTTTCACTTTATCCTTAGCTTCGGGATATTCTCCATAGAATAACTCTTTAGCAATAATTGCGGCTTCAAACATACTTGAACCTTTACTGTTGATTGTTGTACAAATAATACGATTATAACCTTCTTTATATGCCCTTATAAATTTTTCGGTAAATGCCGGTGCTGTTATATGTGATGTAAATGGCAATTCTTTACTTTGCAACAATATTTCATAAAATTCTTCATATGTGAAATCTTCACCCTCCAAATAACCTTTGCCATCAATTGTTATAGGTATTGGTAAAAGGTCTATTCCCAATGCTGCACCTATTTCTTTTGGTATATCACAGGCTGTATCACTCATTATCTTAATTTTTTCCAAGCTTGCTCATCTCCTTTTCCCTCATATCATATCGCCCCAATTATATGCTGTCAGCTTACCTTCACAAGTAAGTGTAGGGAATTTCCACTGCCGCAATACTTCATATACACCAATTGCAACAGAATTTGACAGATTTAAGCTTCTACTTTGTTCACGCATCGGTAAACGTATACAATTATTTTCATTTTGCAGCAAAAGTTTCTCCGGCAATCCCGCATCTTCTCTTCCGAAAACCAAATAACAATTATTTGGGTATTCTATATCACTGTAACAATTTCTTGCTTTGGTAGTAAAATAAAAAAATCCGCCATCTTTATTATTAGCAAAAAATTCTTCTATGCTCTTATAATAATAAATATCCAGTAAATCCCAATAGTCCAAGCCCGCTCTTTTTAACTTTTTATCATCTATTTGAAATCCCAACGGCCCGACAAGATGTAATTTTGCTCCCGTTGCCGCACACGTTCTTGCTATATTTCCTGTGTTTTGTGGTATTTGTGGTTCAATTAAAACTATATTTATCTGCATTCTTTTGACTCCGTTTAATATCCGGGTTTATCAAATATACCCTTTTTTATCTTTTTTTAATATATAACACTTGTTACACTAAACTATATTATACTAATATGACACTATTAGTCAAGCGAAAAACCCCTTTGTTATACCTCAAAGAAAAAATTTAATATTCCATCAATCCATGTATTATGTTATACTGATAAATAATGGGTTACTATGCGAATTTTAAGACAATTCCCCACATATCGTCCCACAGTTTCATTGGGGAATATTCTAACAAGGGAGGAAAATATAAATGTACAATATCAATAAAGTGCGGCTGTCTATGTTCGGCGTAGAATATGTAGTAAATACCAGCGAGGAACCGAGCTATGTAAAACAGCTTGCAAATGAGATCGAAAATATTGTTCAATCCGCACTCGACCGCAACAGTTCTACCTCTTTAAGTGAGGCTTATATGCTTTGTTGTTTAAATTTTGCCGACCGATATAAAAAAGCCGAACAAAATGCCGACCATCTGAGAAGTCAAGTAACCGAATATCTTGAAGATGCTTCCCGTGCAAGATTGGAGCTGGAACAATCCAAACGTGAAATTGAACGCTTATCCCGTGAACTTACATTGAAATAAAACTTTTGTCC
>JAVVRS010000259.1:0-2098 GCA_036654595.1 Oscillospiraceae bacterium
TATTTAGCTTGTTTGTCATTCCATGCAATAGCTTTTAGGTTTTGCGGAACTTTCTGTGAAGCTAAAAAGCCCTTTTTCTCAATGAACCTTAGGTTATCATCTTTATCTGCAACACCGTTGCTTACAATATAGGTGCCTTTGTCACCAACAATAAGTATAGCCGGTGGGGTAATGCTGAAAGTGGCTTCTGCTGTACCATAAGTGATTTTATAAGGGCTGCCTGCCATGCTGATTTTATCATTAAGTGTTAATGTAGCGGTAGTGTCGTTTATAAGACTGAAAGTACAACCATTAATCGGCGTATCCTTACCACTGCTCATAGAATACAGCTTGAATATACTTGCATTGGTAAAGGTAAGAGAGTTTCCCATAATAGTGAGTGTTTGACCGTTTAAATCCATATCATCACAGAGTGAACCGGGGATAACACCAATAGCAGAAGGCTTATCAACGATAAAAGTTGAAAAATCAATAGAGCCTTTGCCTTTGATAATCTTGCCATGTACCGGTATTTCAGCGGCACCGGCAACATTGAATTTAATGGGAACCATTGCCGAAGGTGCATCTGTCAGGTTATCACGACCTGCAAGCTGCTTTTCTATTTCACCTTGCTGTGCATAGACATCTGCCTCAGAGGCGGCTGATTGATTGATTAAATTAAAGCTATGCAGCATAACAGGGGTGAATGTAAATACTACAAGCATTAATATAGATAATGCTATCAAAACTTCAACAACGGTAAAACCTTTATTAAGGCGTTGATTTTTTCTTTCTCTCATTGCAAGCCACCTGCCTTTCGCACCATGATTTCATTATTCCCAAACAAGATATATGGAACTATCGGGATTTGGAGGTATTAAATCAGCAAATTTATCATTTTTATTTTTTTGTGGGTCAATTTTACGCATATCGTCGGCAGCGTTTGCTTTTTTTCCGTTGTTAGCATAAATATTATCAAAGAGAATATCATTTGTAGAATTTTTATGTGTGCTCAAGTAATATTGTACAAGGTCAATTGCATATATCTCAGGGTCAACATTTATAGGTTCCTGCCCTGAGGGCTTGACTTTAAAATAGCAGACATCACCTGCTGAAAAAAGCTTAACACGTTCGGTATGTGGGAAAAGTCCTGTTGTAATAGCAAGGGTAACATCACCTAAGAAATAAACTTTGCCTACTTTTTCTTTTGTAACAGGGTCGGTGTAGCACATATTAGATGGTACGCTTATTAAAAGTGTACCTAAATTTTGTCCTTTAGACGAAAACCCCGAACGACGTATGGAAAGTGTGATATTTTTTTCAAATATTAAATCTTTACCCATCATAGCCATAGTGGTGATAGGACTACTGCTTGAAGCGGAAGCTAAATTAATTGGCATTTGTGTATCTACTATGTTGCCGATAAAGGCAGCACTTTCATTGTTACCAAGGCTAAGGTTAACATGGGGGCTGTCGGTACCTTTTGGCGGAGCGGATAATATAACATTACCAATGAAATCATAGGCAACTTTTCCGCCTTCTTTGTAAGCAATTTCTCCATTTTCGTTGTACCATTTGTTATCATATCCGTCCATAGTTTGAACAATAGAAGCTTTAGCGGTTGAAGTATTGCCATCTACAACAGCGGTGGATACAAATTCAACGGCATCAAATTCTTTTTCGGTTTCATCAGCGGTGGTGAACTTCTTTTTTACCTTTGTAACGGAAACCTTAACCTCACCTTTTGCGGAAGCATCTTTTTTAAGTGAATATTGTTCTTTACCGTTCTTATCGGTCAAAAGGTAGATAGTTTGTGTGACAATGGAGTCATTAGCTTTTACTGGTTTCAAGGCGTCATCAAGTTCACTGTAGGCACGCACTGTGGCTTCAATTCCGGTTCGTGCAAGATATTCGGACTGTTTCATACGTTTTACATTGCTGAATTGCAACACACTGCCCGAAGAATAGGTAATCAACCCGACAACCAACATTGAGGCAACCAAAATACAGGCAATTGCAAGCGGTAATGCCATACCTGATTTATCCTTTAAAATTTTCTTCATAAAAGCACACACCTCCGTTCCTGCATCAACGATGCCATGGGCGGCCGGCAAAAGGG
>JAVVRS010000260.1:0-2050 GCA_036654595.1 Oscillospiraceae bacterium
GAGGAAAACTTTCTCTATGTTTGAATTTTACTCAAAGGGTGTTATTCTCCTTCAAGAAAAGGAACCTGCTTTTTCAAGGGAAATTCTAACCTTTTTCAACAACACAACACTAACAGCGGAAAAGATAAGCTTTCCCGTTGACCTCGGCAATGTCACAATAGAAAACCTTGTTGAGATTGCTCGTGAAGCAGGCATTGTCGATGAACGTGACGGACGGCTCTTATATAAAAAACTAAACAAAACCGTTGGCAAAAAGACATCTCGTATTATTGTTGATGCAATGGACGACGAGCCCTATGTTTCAAGTCAAATGGGGCCGCTTATACATCTCTCGCATGAAGTCATCGGAGGGCTTAATCTTATAGCAAATGCTATCGGTGAATGTGATAAATTAATATATGTTTATAAGAATTTATTTGCACTTAATACAAAAATCCCAAAAGTGATAGATAATGTTCCGCTTTTAGGTGTTGGCGGCAGATATCCTGCTGAACATGGAACATTGGTCAATACCGAAACCGGCGATATGATTATCGGAGTGTGTTCTTTGATACATCTGTTCAGAGCCGTATATCAAGGACAAAAACAAACTACTTGTTTTGTTACCGTAGCGGGTAATTGTATCGCTAATCCCCGTAACCTTGAGGTTTCATTGGGTATGACAGTTATGCAGGTGCTTGAACGCTGTGGTTTAATTGATGAACCCAATAAGGTAATTATCGGAGGTCCCATGACCGGTATCGGTGTAATTGACCCGGATAACACTTTGATAAACACTACAACAAGGGCGGTACTTGCATTTAAAGAAGATATCAGAGATCGTAAATATACCTGTATAGGTTGCGGACGATGTGTTGATGCCTGCCCGGCAAACCTGCACCCCATGTACATTTACAAGGCTGCAAAGAAACGTCTTTTAGGCGATTTAAAACATCTTGGAGCAGAAAAATGTATTGGCTGCGGAACTTGCAGCTATGTATGCCCGGCAAAGCTTGAACTGACTTCAACTATTTATTCATTGACAGAGCATACTGATAATTCAGATTAAATTTCCATAATTTATTATGGAGGATTGGAGAGATAATTGTGAAGCTTATTCCGCAACAACCGCCTCATATCCGTCACAGTGACAGCAATAAATCTATCATGGGTGACATTCTTATTGCAATGACGGGATTATTTTTTATGGCAGCATATTTTTATGGTTTTCGTGCCATAGCCATTGGACTTACCGCTGTATCAACCTGTATTGCGGCACAAATTTTTTGTGATTTACTGATGGGCAGAGAGCTTAATATGCGTGATTGGTCACCTATTGTAACAGGTATGATTATCGCATTGATGATGCCTGCTACCATCAGCTTAAAAATTGTAATATCTGTCTGTATGTTTGCTATTCTTATAGCAAAAGCACCTTTTGGCGGCACAGGAGAAAATTTGTTTAATCCGGCAGCTGCCGGTCTTGCATTTGGTACACTTTGTTGGAATACCGAGATGTTTTCTTATCCATTGCCGCTGCATACATTGCCAATGTTAATTAATGACACTGTTAAACTTGCACAAAATCCTGCCGCAGTTTTAAAATTGGGTGGTATTCCAAGTTATACCATGTCTGAGTTGTTGTTTGGCAATGTACCGGGGCCAATGGGTGCTACTAACATTTTAGTTATTGTAGCTTGTCTTATATTCCTGATTGCAAGAAAAAGTGTTAAATGGTATCTTCCGGTATCCTTTATTTCTGCCGTTTCAATTATGGCATTTCTTTTTCCGAGAGCATCTATTACAAGGTTTGGTTCAGTAGCTTTTGAGTTATTTTCAGGCTCATTGCTGTTTGCCTGTGTGTTCATGTTAAGTGACCCTGTAACATCACCCAAACGTGATATAGGGCGTATTTTTTATGGCATTGCAGGTGGTATTACCGCTATGTGTGTGCGATACTTTGGAGTTTATGCCCAAGGCATCTGCTTTGCATTGTTGCTGGTCAATGCTTTGGCACCTATTTTTGACCAATTATGCGAAAGAATTTATGCAATGAAAAGGAGGGATCTCC
>JAVVRS010000261.1:0-2011 GCA_036654595.1 Oscillospiraceae bacterium
ATTTTAAAGAGCTTATGCAAAGAAACTCTATATATAAAGAACGTGAAATCCATGATAAAGAACACCCTTGCCGTTTAGGGGGTCTTGTAAATGACTAACCCTAATATGTCACCTAAAAGAGTGCCAATGCCTAAACAACCGGGTAATATACGCAACAAAAACTTTAACGAAGTTACCGCCGGATATACCGAAGAAATGGCAATTGAAGAAGCTTCACGCTGTCTGAATTGTAAAACAAGACCTTGTGTTATAGGTTGTCCGGTAAATGTAAATATTCCCGAATTTATACGTTTGATTTTGGAACGTGATTATACCGCTGCATTTTATGCAATTTCTGCAACTAACTCACTGCCTGCTGTAACAGGTCGTGTTTGCCCCCAAGAATGTCAATGCGAAAGCAAATGCACAAGAGGTAAAAACGGTGAGCCTGTCGCAATTGGTCGTTTGGAACGCTTTGTTGCTGACCGGTATCTTAACTCCTGCTTTGATAAACCTGTTCCAACTCCAAGAAATGGTCACAAAGTTGCTGTTATCGGTTCGGGTCCGTCCGGACTTTCCTGTGCAGGTGACTTAGCAAAGTTAGGTTACGAAGTTACAATCTTTGAAGCCTTGCATAAAGCCGGCGGTGTACTTGCTTATGGAATACCTGAATTTCGTTTGCCAAAAAATATTGTTCAAAGACAAATTCAAGCTTTAGAAGATTATGGCGTAAAAATTATGACCAATATGATTATTGGTCGTGTTCTTTCTATTGATGAAATAATGGAAATGGGCTTTGAAGCAATCTTTATCGGCTCAGGGGCTGAACTCCCAAGATTTCTCGGTATCCCCGGTGAAGGCAGTGCGGGTGTTTATTCCGCAAATGAATACCTCACTCGTATCAATTTAATGAAAGCTTATTCCCCACGATATAATACTCCAATCATATCAAGCAAATCTATTGCTATCGTCGGCGGCGGCAACGTCGCTATGGACGCTGCTCGTTGTGCTAAACGTATGGGTGCCGAAAATGTTTACATTGTTTATCGTCGCTCTGATCAAGAACTCCCTGCTCGTAAGGAAGAAGTTCATCATGCACAGCAAGAAGGTATTATCTTTAAAACATTGACAAGTCCATTGGAAATTACTCATAATGAAAGCGGTTGGGTTACCGGTATCAGATGTGCTGAAACTGAACTTGGTGAACCTGATAAATCCGGAAGAAGAAAAGCAACTCCAAAACCTGATTCCGAATTTATTCTTGATGTTGACAGTGTTGTTATTGCTATTGGAACATCACCAAACCCACTTATCCGTACCACTACTGTTGGTATTCAAGCCAATGAAAAAGGTTGTTTGGTTGTAAATCAAGATATGCTTACCACTCGTATAGGTGTTTTTGCCGGCGGTGATGCAGTTACAGGTTCTGCAACTGTTATTTTAGCAATGGGTGCAGGTAAAAAAGCTGCAAAATCCATTGATGATTACATCTCTAAAAAACAATTTAAAGCTTAATTTTTGACATATCTCAAGTTAACTCAGTGTCAATAGCATCACGCCCCACAGGCGTCCGCATATCCCTGCTCCGCAGGGATATGCGGACAATTGCCGCTTTGCGGCAATTACGGTCGGCAACCGAAGGTTGCCGACCGTGCCTGTGGGGCGTGGTGCGTGAGGTAAGCGGGAGTTGATTTATTACATTTTATTTAAATGTCGGTGCAAGATTTTGCATACGCAAATGCACCATGACAGATTACATCAAAATACAAAGTATTTTGATGTAATGGTAATTTTTTTTGCAATTTAGTTTTTTTACGTTAAGTATTGCAAAATCGCTTTATATAGTTTATACTAAGGTAGGATTAGTTTTGTTATATATTTAACAATTAGCCGTTGTGAAATAAACCAAATATTTGAAAGCGAAAAGCAAAAGAAAAGGTGAGTACATTGTTTAAAATTGTAGAAAAGCGTTACCTAAATCAATCAGTTGTGTCAATGAAAATTGAAGCTCCGTTTGTTGCCAAAAAAGCTC
>JAVVRS010000262.1:0-1994 GCA_036654595.1 Oscillospiraceae bacterium
GGACCCATTGTGGAAACAATAACACAAGATTTAATATATTGACCTTTAGCTGCAGCAGGTTTAGCTTTAACAACTGCACCCATCAATGTATCAAAGTTTTCTTGAAGTTTTTGAATACCAAATGAAGCTTTTCCGATTGGACAGTGAATAATGTTTGTTTTATCAAGACGATATTCAATTTTACCTGCTTTAGCTTCTGCAACAGCTTTAGCTACATCAGGAGTTACTGTACCGGCTTTTGGGTTTGGCATAAGACCACGGGGACCGAGGACTTTACCAAGACGACCAACAACACCCATCATATCAGGGCTTGCGATAACAACATCAAATTCCATCCAGCCGCCCATAATTCTTTGCATAAGTTCATCAGAACCTACAAATTCAGCGCCTGCTGCTTTAGCAGCTTCTTCTTTTTCAGGTTTGCAGAATACTGCAACTCTAACGTGTTTACCTGTACCGTTTGGAAGTACAACTGCACCACGAACTTGTTGGTCAGCATGACGGGAATCTACACCCAATCTGATATGAAGTTCAATAGTTTCATCGAATTTTGCCTTTGCGGTTTGAACGCAAAGATCTATAGCTTCTGTAGTATCATACAATTTTGTACGGTCTACAATTTTAGCACTATCTGTATATTTCTTACCTTGTTTCATTACTTATTCTCCTATTCTATCTAGGGGCTGTTTATAAATTCGCAGTTTCCGTCTTTTGCTGCAACAAAACGGCATCTGCTGCATTAAAAATATTTAAATTAAAAAACAAATTTAAATATTCCTGTGCTATTTGCTTTGCAGCAGCACACATTCATTGCAAAAATTTCAGCAAATGCTTTATTTACAAACAAGCCCTAAGTGGTATTGACGGAATTTTCCTCCCACCAGGAGAGCGTTAGTCAACTACCGTAACGCCCATGCTGCGAGCTGTGCCAGCAATCATACTTTTAGCTGTTTCAATGTTAGCTGCGTTAAGGTCAGGCATTTTCATTTCCGCAATTTTTGTTAATTGTTCATTTGTGATTTGTGCAACCTTTGTTTTGTTTGGAACTCCCGAACCTGATTCAATCTTACATTCTTTTTTAATAAGAACTGCTGCAGGTGGAGTTTTTGTAATAAAGGAAAATGAACGGTCTGCAAAAACTGTGATAACTACAGGGATAATTAATCCCATATCGCCTTTAGTTCTTTCATTGAACTCTTTTGTGAATGCCATAATATTTACACCATGTTGACCTAATGCAGGTCCTACAGGTGGAGCCGGTGTTGCTTTTCCGGCAGGGATTTGTAACTTAATATATCCTGTTACTTTTTGAGCCATGATTTGCACCTCCAAAGTAGTGTGGTTATTGGCGGAATAACCTTATTGATATTCCTCCCACTGGTGTTTTATAACACCTTCACAACAAGCTTTTTGCTTGTCGCATGGCGAGAATACGCCTTGATTTTTTCGTGTTTCTCTAAAAAAAGATTAATCTAACGCTTGTACTTGACTTAATTCAAGTTCTACAGAGGTTTCTCTGCCAAACATTGATATAGCCACTTTTACTGTGTGTTTATCCAAGTCTATTTCTTCTACAGCTCCAATGAAATCTTCAAGATATCCATTTGTAATCTTAACTGAATCACCTACTGCAAAAGTTACTTCTACCTGTGTTTTTTCAACTCCCAAAGCTTCAACTTCAGCTTCAGAAAGCGGTACAGGCTTTGACCCCGGACCAACAAACCCGGTAACGCCACGAATGTTGCGTACAACATACCATGAATCATCGGTCATTATCATCTTCACCAGTACATAGCCGGGGAAAATTTTTCGCTCTACTTCACGTTCTTTACCATCTTTAATTTCCACAACCTTTTCGGTCGGTACCATAATTTCAGGTATTAAGTCGTGCAGTTTGCGGTTTTCCACCGCTTTTTCAATATTGGTTGCAACCTTGTTTTCATATCCCGAATATGTGTGTACAACATACCATTTTGCAGCTTCAGACATGGTTT
>JAVVRS010000263.1:0-1968 GCA_036654595.1 Oscillospiraceae bacterium
AAGTGCCGTCTGTAGCGGTGATGTGTCGCCGCAAGGCGACACATCACCCTGCCGTATTGCCCTGCTTGCAGGGCAAATACGGCAACTGTGGGGTCCCGGTGGCAGTAAAGTTTACTGCTAAAGTTTAATCAAGTTTATATCCTCATGGTCATCTTCGTCCAGCCGAACGTGTTTACTTTTCACAAGCTCAAGCACTGCCAAAAAAGAGGCAACAATGTCTGACCTTGAATTGTTTTCATCAAAAAGAGAATGAAATCTAAGGCTTTTGCATTTATATAATCTTGAAAGTATTAGTGTGATTTTACTGCTGACCGACACAACTCTTTTGGTTACAAGCGGTTCAAATGATGTTGTCGGCGGTGGCATACGGCGTGCATTTTTACCTGCTACCGCATAATAAGCTGCTATAAGCTCACTTATATTATGATTACCTCGATAGGTCATATCAAGCGGTATTTCACATGGTGGTGTTTGATATATACTATAACCGACAAACAGCTTACCCAGTTCAGCTGCAACGTGTTTGCAGATACTGTACTCAATCAACTGACCTGTAAGTTCTTTTTTAAGTTGTTCAAATTCTTCATGCTTTGGCAGCAAACTAACCGACTTAATATAAACAAGATGTGATGCCATCTCCAAAAACTCACTGGAAATATCCATGTTTTGATGTCCAAATTCTTCCATTTTGTTCATGTATTGTATCAGTAGCTTTGATATATCAATATCTAAGATATCAAGTTTATGTTTTGATATAAGCTGTAATATTAAATCCAGCGGCCCTTCTACCTCCGCAATTGCAAAGGATAGCTGTTCCATTAATTTATCCTCCCATTATTGCTATTGCAAGTGGTACAACAAATTGTGTTATAGTTACAAGCAGATTGTAAATCATTCTGCTCACATAAGACAGCGGTGTACTGATTAAATCTGTAAAGAAAATTACAGCCATAAAAATAAGTGATATTATCTGTGCATTGCTTTCAATTTGATAAGAAATTTTATTGGGAAGGAAATAACTCAGTATACGGCTTCCATCAAGTGGGTGTATCGGTAATAAATTAAACACTGCAAGTGAAATATTAATACTTACCATTACCTGTACCAATGAAAAAATAAACTCCATAGTTCCATTATTTGTCATTTTGTATGCAACAAAGGTAAACTGTAATACCAGCATCAATAAAAATGCCATAATTAAATTTGAAATAGGTCCTGCAATTGCCGTAATTGCCATACCTGCTTTTGGATTTTTAAAATTGTTCGGATTAACCGGTACCGGTTTTGCCCAACCAAATCCTACAAATAAAATCATCAATGTTCCCATAAGGTCTAGATGTGCAAATGGATTTAATGTTAATCTACCCTCATTTTCAGCCGTTGGGTCACCTAATTTATTTGCTACATATCCATGTGCAAATTCATGTATAGGTAAGCTTGTCATTACAACCAATAATCCCGCTATTACATCAAACGGCTGTAATCTGCTTATACTTGTAATTGCCATAAGTGCGATTAGTATTGGGAAAATATATCTCCCGATGTTATATCTCAAAATTTTTCCTCCGATATTCATTTAATGTTTTATTGACAATCTTGCAAATGTGGAATATAATTAATTCATTATACCTTTCCGACAGGTAAATTACAAGAAATTTCACCGAAAACTATGCTAAATTAATGGTTTTTTAATATTTATCTGAGTTTGTCTTAAAAAAGCTCTTGCTTTTACTCGGAAAGTTTGATAAAATGCTAATGTTGACTTTGTAATGCTTATTTGCTATTGCAACGTATGGCATTACTAAATTTATAAGGAGGTGCAGACACATGGCAAAATGCGACATCTGCGGAAAAGGTGTCTCTTTCGGAATTAAGGTTTCTCATTCTCACAGACGTTCTAACAGAATGTGGAAGCCAAATGTTAAACGCGTTAAGGCGATTGTTGCGGGTTCACCCTGCCACATCAAC
>JAVVRS010000264.1:0-1829 GCA_036654595.1 Oscillospiraceae bacterium
ACGTCGCTATGGACGCTGCTCGTTGTGCTAAACGTATGGGTGCCGAAAATGTTTATATCGTTCATCGTCATGCCGAAAAAGGTATGCCTGCTCGTCTTGAAGAAGTACAGCACGCAAAAGAAGAAGGTATTATCTTTAAATCACTTACTAATCCATTGGAAATTCTTAATGATGAAAGTGGCAGAGTAATTGGCATGAGATGTGCTGAAATGGAACTCGGTGAACCCGACCACGCCGGAAGACGACGTTCTGTGCAAAAACCAAACTCGGAATTTATTATTGATGTTGACAGTGTAATCGTTGCTATTGGTACTATGCCAAATCCACTTATCCGCACAACTACGGTTGGTCTTGATGCCAATGCTAAGGGCTGTTTGATTGTAAATCAAGATATGCTGACAACTCGTGAAGGCGTTTTTGCCGGCGGTGATGCAGTATCAGGTGCAGCAACAGTTATTTTAGCAATGGGTGCAGGTAAAAAAGCTGCAAAATCGATTGATACTTATATCTCTCAAAAGGTTTAAATGCAAAAGTTGCAAACAAAAAATTAAAATTAATATTTATAGCCAAGAGCCGCTTACAGTTACCCTTTTGGGGGTAGCTGTAGTTGGCTTTTTATTTGCATATTTTTACACGGATTTGAGCTTATAAAGCGACAAGACAGTTGCTGACATAAACATTTATGACGGCACATAATAGCCAATATTGGCAAGTGCCGTGGAAAAGCTGATTAATTTTACAGCAGGGAAACTGTTGCCGTTTTGGGGGTTAGGGTATCTTTAGAATGATGTTATGTTGAATACAGATGATAATTGATTAAGGTTGAAAAGTGCTTTATTGTGTGGTAGTATAATACTGATAATTAATGCCGGCAAAATGAAATAATAAAACCTTTTGGGTTTTATTATATTTTATTTAAAAGTCGGTGCAAGATTTTGCTTGTGCAAAAATGCACAGTACCGGTCAAATGCGTGATAACTAAGATGTATTTATATATTATCATGTTTGATATTTAGGTAAATCAGATTGATGGGAGAAATTTTGTTGCAGAATGAACAATGCTGTGCCATAATATTGGCGGCAGGCGATGGAAAAAGAATGAAAGCCTCTTGTCCAAAGGCTATGTGTAATGTACTGTTTAAGCCAATGATAAGCTGGGTGGCAGATTCCTGTATCGCTTTCGGAGCGGAAAAAGCTTGTGTAATAACGGGTGACGGCGGCGAGCAGATAGAAAAGATTTTGCCCAAAAACTTTATAACGGTAAAGCAGTATGAACGCAAAGGAACAGGTCATGCGGTAATGATGGCAAAAGAATTTATCCGAGATAATAAGCAAAATGATTTTATTGTGCTGTGTGCAGACGCACCGTTTGTGGACAGTGAGATAATAAAAGAGTCTTATGAATTACATAAAAGCAGTAACAGTATGGTTACGCTCATTACAGCAGAGCTTGAAAATCCATTCGGATATGGTAGAATAGTTCGTGACGGTGATGAAGTAAAAGCAATTGCCGAACAAAAAGATGCAAACCCCGAACAACTGCAAATAAAAGAAATAAACAGCGGCAGTTATTGGTTTAAAGGCGAATTTTTGCTTGAAGCTTTAGAGCTTCTTACCTGCAACAATGCAGGCGGAGAATATTACTTGACCGATGCGGTTTTTCATGCGGTAAATCAGGGAAAAAAAGTCACAGCTTACAAATGCAGGGACAATAAAGCAGTGCTTGGAGCGAATGACCGTAAGGGTTTGCTGAAATTAAATGAAATAGCAACTCAAAAGGTGCTTGACCTTTTGATGGATATGGGTGTAAACTTTTACTGTACAGATGG
>JAVVRS010000265.1:0-1741 GCA_036654595.1 Oscillospiraceae bacterium
GCAGGGGCGTTCGGCTCCGCCGAACGAATTGCCGCCTATGGCGGCAATTGTCGGGTTGCACCCGGAGGGTGGCAACCCACGCCCTGCGGGGCAGATGCCCAAGGAGTACAATCTACCTGCAAAAATGCTGTAAGGCTTTCTGTTTTCAAAAATGCCTTAATACATAAAGTTATAAAGAAATAACCGCACTTAAAACCAAGCTGCGGTTATCATCAATCATTGCAATAAAAAATCGAGTCCTACAAATTGGCATCTTGTGTTTAATTATACCCTTGCATAATAACACTGTCAACTATAGTTGTTTACATTTTTTGCAGTCTGGCAAATGTTGCCATTACTTTTTTAGTTGTACCATTGTCCAGCTCAATTTCCACAAGATGGTCTGCACCCATTTTCGTGATATTTGCAATAACCCCTTGCCCAAATACCTTGTGAGTAACTTTATCACCTACTGCGAGGTCAAAGCCTTGTTTTGTAACTACCGTACTGCCAACACCAATATTATTGGCACTGCGATTTTGATTTTTATCAGGCTGATGCTTTTGTATTGGCTGATGTACTCGTGTTAAAGTTTTATCGTCAATTTCACAAAGAGTTTTTGGAATTTCATCAACAAAACGTGATATTTTATTGCGAGAAGTATGTCCGAATAACATTCTCTGTGCAGCAATGGTTATATAAAGTTGTTTTTTTGCTCTTGTAAGACAAACATATGCCAATCTGCGTTCTTCTTCTACCTGTTCCGGATTGTACATTGATTGTACTCCGGGGAAGATGCCTTCTTCTGCACCGCAAAGAAATACATTTGGAAATTCCAAACCTTTTGCGGCGTGCATTGTCATCATTACAACATAATCGGCATTTTCATCAAGACTGTCCAGGTCAGTATACAGAGCTGCTTGTTCTAAAAATCCCGCAAGATTTGGTTCTTCATATTCTTCTTCATATTTAATAATGTTACTTTTCAGTTCTTCTACATTTTCAATACGAGTTATACCTTCATCACCCATTGCTTTAAGCATTGCCATATAACCTGTTTTTTCAAGCAGTTCGTCCATAAGTTCACCCATGGTAACTGTTTGTTCCAATGCCATAAGTTCTTCAATCATATCGGTGAATGAAATAATTGCTGCTGATTTTTTGGCAAGTGGCTGATAACTTTCCGCATCACGCAAAACATCAAACAAGCTTACCCCCAAGGTTTCGGAAATTTCTTCTGCTTTGGTAAGTGTTGCTTCACCAATTCCTCTTTTAGGTTCATTTATAATTCTTCTAAGCCGTATTCTGTCTGCTGAATTGCTGATAATACTTAGATATGCCATAATATCTTTAATTTCTTTACGTTCATAAAAACGAACGCCGCCAATAATTTTATATGCAATACCACTGCGTACAAGACAGCTTTCAATTGTATTTGATTGTGAGTTCATGCGGTAAAGTATTGCATGGTCACTGTATTTTTGACCGTTTTGTACATTGGTCAAAATAGTATCTGCAATAAATCTGCCTTCTTCGGTTTCATCATTACCACGAAAAACGTGTATCTTTTCGCCAAGTTCATTTTCTGTCCAAAGTTCTTTTCCTTTACGTTGGGTATTATGGCTTATAACACCATTTGCGGCATCTAAGATATTTTGTGTACAACGATAATTTTGTTCCAATTTAACTACTGTGGTATTTGGAAACTGTTTTTCAAAGCTCATAATATTTTCAATTGTTGCACCACGAAATTTATAAATAC
>JAVVRS010000266.1:0-1694 GCA_036654595.1 Oscillospiraceae bacterium
TATCTTGAAGCACAAGAACAGAAAGCGGATATGCCAAGCATGAAGTAAAAAGGGGGACGGCTTTATGAAAATAAAGCGAGTTTTATCATATTTGGTAGCAGTTGTTCTATGCTGCATATTCAGTATCAGTGCTTTTGCAATTAATCAAGTGACGGATATAGCGGTAGACGTTACCATTTACCCTGATGGGTCTGCTTACATAGTACAGACATGGGACGGCAATTTTTATGACGGCACCGAATGTTATTTTCCGCTTACAAATTTGGGAGAAATGACAATTGACAGTCTAATTGTATCAGATGAAAACGGACAATATCAGAGATTGGAAAGTTGGGACGTAGATGCTTCTTTAGATGAAAAAGCAGGCAAATGCGGTTTGCACCCTGTTGACAATGGCTATGAAGTTTGTTGGGGTATTTCACATTATGGAAAGAACCGCTACAGCGTGGAATATCAACTGAATGGATTGGTCAGTGCATATGATGACAGTGATGGTTTTCTCTTTCAGTTTGTACCAAGCGGTATGGGAACATTACCTACAGATGTAAAGGTAACAATTCTTATGCAGGACGGTACAGCTTTTACAGAGAAAAATGCCTCAATATGGGCATTTGGGTTTGAAGGTCAAATTAACTTTACCGAAGATGGTAAAATATCTGCTTATACCGAAACGCCATTGAGTAAAAAAGATAACAGTGTCATAGTAATGCTGCAACTGCCAAAAGGTGTGTTAACTCCGACACGGGTTACAAACGGTTCCTTTGAAGATGTCAAAACAAAAGCATTTGAAGGCAGTGATTACGATAATGATGATGACGATGGTGGACTTTTTAAATTCTTACTGGTTGCCGTACCGCTTATCGTAGGATTTTTGTTTTGGTTTGGTGGAATTGAAAAACGTAAAGTAAACAAGCTGTACAAAGCAGCTAATTATTTCCGTGAAACCCCATTAGTCGGCAATTTGGAAGCTACACACATTATGGCACGAGAATTCTATCAATCGGACGATGATGGTAATCTTATTGCTGCAACACTGATGAAGCTGTTGTCAGCAGGTTGTCTTGAACCTATCACTGAAAGTGATGCAGGTTTTATGGGCAGAGAAAAGGAAACAGTTTCATTGCGGTTGGTAAAGCCACCTGAATTTCGTGGTATAACAGCTAAGAGCTTATACAATTTACTTACTAATGCGTCGGGCAATGACCAAATTTTGCAGGAAAAAGAACTTGAAGCCTATTGTAAACTTAATTATCAATCTATGATGCGTATAATGCAGGACGCACAACGTGATGGCAATGAAACATTGGTAGGTATTGGTTGTTACAAATCAGCAGGTAATGTAGCTACACTTAGTAACCTTTCCGAACGTGGTCAAGGTCAACTTATGAATTTGATGGGATTTAAAAAATATCTGTTAGATTTTTCCTTAATTGGTGAGCGTGGAATTTCCGAGGCAATTATTTGGCAAGATTATCTTACCTTTGCGACACTATTGGGTATAGCTGATAAGGTGATGGAACAATTAGGTAAAATTTATCCGGATACAAATGTTTATCAACAACAGGCACAAAGCGTATACTATGTGGCAACTCATTATAGTCATGTTACATGGCAAACTGCTAAAAATGCCGAAAATGAAGCTAAACGAGCAGCCGGAGGCGGTGGTTCAAGCTCACAAGGCGGAGGCGGCGGAT
>JAVVRS010000267.1:0-1686 GCA_036654595.1 Oscillospiraceae bacterium
AAACAAATGCTTCAGATGCCGCATCATATAAAATTACCGCATTATTTTCCAATGCATATTTAACCCATTCGGTAAGCTGATTTTTATTATATGCCGAACCTGTTGGATTATTGGGTGAACAGATATAAATGATATCAGCTTTCACTGTTTTATTCGGCATTGGTAAAAAACCATTGCTTTCATTTGCGTCCATAAATATAACCTTATTGCCAAGCATTATATTTGTATCCAGATATGCAGGATACACCGGATTTGGAATTAATACAGTATTATCATCTGCAAAAATATCAAGTATATTTCCAAGGTCACTTTTTGCACCGTCACTGATAAATATTTCATCAAGTTCAAGCTCTACAGCTTTTTGTTTGTAATAATTCTGCAAAGCTTCTTTCAAAAAGTTATATCCCTGTTCCGGGCCATAACCTTTAAAAGTTTCTTTTTTACTTTGTTCTTCAACTGCGGTGCTCATTGCCATTACAACCTCATTGCAAAGCGGTAATGTTACATCTCCTATACCAAGGCGAATAATCTTTTTTTCGGGATTTTGCTGTTGATATGCATTTACCTTTTTAGCTATAGTGGAAAAAAGGTAACTGTCTTGTAAATTCAAATAATTTTTATTTATATGCACCTGTTGTCCTCCTAAGCATTAAATTTCAATTACACCTTCAAATACCTGTTCTGCTTTACCTGTCAAAAGTACTGCATCATCGGTATATCTTACAATTAAATCTCCGCCTTTAAGCTTGACAAGGATATCTTCATCTTTTCTGCAATATCCGTTTTCAACTGCTGCAACAGTTGCCGCACAGGCACCTGTTCCGCAAGCTAAGGTTTCGCCGCTGCCTCTTTCCCAAGTACGCATTTTAATGGTATTTCTATCAATTATAGACACAAATTCAGCATTGACACGTTCGGGGAAAATAGGTGCAAATTCAAAGGTTTTACCTACTTTTTTAAGATTTAGGCTATCTACATTCTCATGGAATACCACACAATGAGGATTACCCATTGAAATACAGTTGATTTTATATTCATCATCACCGATAGTAACGGAACGGTTAATGATTTTATCACCGTCTAAAAGCACTGGCAATGATTGCGGAGCAAAGTTTGCTTTACCCATGTTTACTGTAACAGAATTAACCTTATCACCACGAGTATATACCTTTACATCTTTTACACCGCTAAGTGTTTCTATCATCATGTTTTCACTTTTTGCAAATCCATGTTCAAACAGGTACTTGGCAACACAGCGGATACTGTTTCCGCCCATTTTGCCTTCACTGCCGTCACGGTTAAATGTACGCATCTTAAAATCTGCTATATTTGAGCGGCAAATCAAAACAATACCGTCCGCACCAATTCCATAATGGTAATCTGTAAGTGTTACACTTAACGATTCCGGACTGTTGATTTCCTGATGGAAGCAGTCAAAATAGATATAGTCATTGCCGCAGCTCTGCATTTTGGTAAATTTCAGCGACATTTTTTCTTTACGCATATTGTTTATATCAACAAGCTCTGTATTACTTTCGCTGTAACGGCTGACAAGGCTGCCTGCCAATGCGTTTGCTGTATCTATAGAGGTTAGACAGGGAATTGCCAATTCAACTGCTTTACGGCGAATTTTTACGCTGTCACGATTAGGCAGTCTGCCTTTTGATGAAGTGGAAATAATATAAT
>JAVVRS010000268.1:0-1605 GCA_036654595.1 Oscillospiraceae bacterium
ACAGGTTATGACCGCACATTTACACTGCATAAGGCGATAAATTCGTTTGTGCGGTGGTGGCGAACCGCCACAGGTTATGACCGCACATTTACACTGCATAAGGCGATAAATTCGTTTGTGCGGTATGTTGGAGTTATAAATCGTAACCCAACAATAAAAGTTTTACTTGATTTTTTTCAAAAAATCATAGGTTCTAAGGGCAACGCCCTTAGGCGTTTGTCGCAACAAACGAAACACCATATCCTTTAGGCGTTTTTTCTTTGCTACTTTCTTTTTCAAGAAAAAAGAAAGTACGGGGTTGCTATCAAAATTACACAAAGCTCTGCAAAAAAAACCACGTCCCACAGCCGGCGGATAAATCCGCCGATTGCTGCTTTAGCAGCAATCTGAGCGGAGCCGTTAGGCTCCGCTCGCTGTGGGACGTGGTTTTTTTTACGCAGAGGCTATAAAAATAACCTCCTCAATGCAAAGTTAAAAATTCTCTCAATTCCGCAACTGTGCTTGCTATGTACTCTGCATCTTGAAGCTCATGCCTTTTACCAAAACCATATAATACACATAAACAGTCAATACCATTTTGTTTGGCACCATCTAAATCATATTTGGTATCACCAACCATAAGTACCTCTGAGATATCGTTAATGTTATTTTTTTGCAAGGCGTATGCAATTACTTCACCTTTTGTATTTAGTGTACCGTCTAAGCCACAGCCTACTATGTCATTAAAATAACCGGTTAAACCATTGTGCTCAAGAAGCAACTTTGCATACTCAAGGGGCTTTGATGTTGCCAATATAAGTTTTTTGCCACTGTCTTGCAATGTCTTTAACAGTTCGGGTATACCATCATACAAATAATGTTCCATCATACCTGTTTTTTGATAACGCTCTCTATATTTTTCTATGGCAAAAGCAATTTGTTCATCAGTTAAATTAGGAAAATGTGCACCAAATCCTACTGTAAGCGGCGGACCGATAAAAGGAGTTAAAACTTTCAAATCAGGTATAGTTATTCCTATACATTCCAAAGCATATTGCAAACATTTAGTAATCCCATCTTGAGAATTTATGATTGTACCATCTAAATCAAATAATATTGTGGAATACTTTTTTTCCATTAAGGTTAAATCTCCTTTTAAAATAAAGTTTACAGCCTGTAGCAAAGATTTTGTTACAGGCTGTCATTTTTTGTGTGGCTTATGTTATTAAACTTTTTCTATCCAACCAAAGGTATCAGGTTTAAGACCCCATTGAATAGCTGTAATATTGTCATATAGTTTTTGACTTAACTCACCGATTTTACCATCACTTAGTTTCATTGTAGTATCACCATACATCAGTTCACCGATAGGAGAGATAACAGCAGCTGTACCTGTACCAAAAGCTTCTTTGAACTGTCCGTTTTTATATGCTTCAATTAATTCATCAATAGATATTTTTCTTTCGGTAACTTTACAGCCCCATGATTTAAGCATTTGAATGACTGAATTTCTGGTAATTCCGGGTAAAATACTACCATTTAGCATAGGTGTAACAATTTCATCACCGAGGACAAAGAAAACATTCATTGCACCTACTTCTTCAATGTATTTACTTTCAACACCAT
>JAVVRS010000269.1:0-1603 GCA_036654595.1 Oscillospiraceae bacterium
CCATCTACAAAATCTTCTTCAACAACGTGTTCAGCAAATCTTGCATCATTGATTTTACCTACAACGAATACAGGTACAGATGAGATAGCTCTGATTGCTTTTGCTTCTTCAATGTTGACACCCGGTGTTGCATAATGACAAGGTAGTATATGCTGATATGCTTCATATGTAGTACCACCCGAAACTTCAAACGCATCTACACCTGCTTCAATAAACTTAGGTATTAAGTAAAGCATATCTGCCAATTCGTTGCCGCCCGGTGTTCTTTCACTACCGCAAATACGCATCAAAATTGGGAAATCGCTTCCTGCTACTCTTTTAATTTCTCTTATTGCTTCTAAAGCAAGTCTTGCTCTGTTATCAAGGTTTCCGCCGTATTCATCGGTTCTCTTATTTCTTAGAGATGATAAAAATGCACCAGGTAGCATATAAGCATGAGCACAATGGAATTCCATACCATCGCAACCTGCAAGTCTTGCACGTCTTGCTGCTTCGCCATATTTTTTAATTATAGCCGGAATTTCTTCCAATTTCATTTCTCTGCACATATGACCTGCGGAGTTGTGATAACATGATGGACCTACTGCCGGAAAACCTTTTGCCCATGCTGTACAAGATTCGGCACCCATATGTGCTATCTGTGGGAAAACTAAAGTTCCATGTGTGTGCATCTTGTCCACAAATGTTTTAAAGCTTTCAATTTTGTCATCTTCACCAAGGCTGATTGTTGAAGGAGTTAGGTAAGGAACATTAGCGTCAATTGTAACTGCATCTACCAAAATCATACCAACGCCGCCCTTGGCTCTCAATTCCCAATAGTTGGATATTACGTCGTTGATTTTACCATCTTCTGATTCGCAGCCTGTGCTCATTGGTGCCATGATAACTCTGTTTTTTAAAACAGCTTTACCAATGTTGACCGGAGTATAAAGTTTCTTTTGCATTTTGTTGTGCCTCCCATAATAATTATTTGCCTAAACAACAAGCTTTTTACCTGCTGAATAAGTTACGCCATTATGCCCTTGAACATGGACAGATATTAGGTCTGCATTATCGTTTGCAGCTGCATTTTTAATGACTGCTTTTACATCTTTTTTTAAATCATTATCGTCAACTGTGTGCGATAATCCTATCTGCTAAATATATCACATCTTATATCAATTGTCTAGCAACTCAAACACATATTGGTTATTTTTTCTACTATCTTTCTGCTTATTTTGTACATAAATACTATAAATTTATCTTACAAAATAGGCGTTTGGCTCATATTCTGTAAATATTTCTCCATTTTTTGCTTTCCCCTCGGCATCAGCCCCGCAGGTGTGAGGCGTGCCTCCGGCACGCCGCACGATTGCCGGCCTCGGCGGCAATCAACGTCTTGTCCCAATGGGACAAGACGTACCTGCGGGGCTGAGCCTTAGCTGACACTATATTATAAAAATAAAAGCATCTTAAACATAAATGAATGAACCGTACAAGTTGGTTCTGTTCAAAATATTTAAGATGCTTTTTAACAATATAAATTCACATATCGTCTTTAATTATGACCCCAAATAATTTTGCCAATGCTGCCGCTTGATATAAATTCACAACCGCTCCTGCA
>JAVVRS010000270.1:0-1588 GCA_036654595.1 Oscillospiraceae bacterium
TAACCGATTGGCTGTAAGTACTTTTAAAAGTTGCGTTAAGGTACCGCCCTCGGAGTTGTATGTGATTTAAGCATATCGTATTAGCTGCGTTAAAGCTGTTCTGGAGTGGGTATATGTAAGTTAACTGCATATATCAATTTGGGTGGAACCATGGAGTTTTTGCTTCATCCCATTTTTTTATGGGGTGGGGCTTTTTTTTCGTTTTTTTATTCGTAGTGGCTTAGGCTTTGGGGCGGCACCCCACCGAACCCTCGCCCTGTGGGCGAGGGTTCGGCAGGCGGCGAACCCGCTTCGGACGCTTTGCGTCCGGGGGTGCCGCCCCAAAGCAAGAAAATCCAAGAAAAAGCTCAGAGGCAGGTTTTGTATTATGGGTATATTGATTTTAAGATATACCCGAAAATCTAGAAGGAGAGATATAATATGATTAAAGTAACTTTAAAAGATGAAATTGTAAAGGAATATGCAGAAGGTACAACCGTCTATGAGGTAGCGGCAGCACTGGGTGCAGGACTTGCCAAAGCAGCGTGTGCCGGTAAAATAGATGGTAAAGTAGTAGATTTGAGAACAAAACTAACACAAGATTGTAAGCTGGAAATTTTAACGGCAGATGATTATGACGGATTAAAAATATTATGGCATACAGCCAGCCATGTTTTGGCACAAGCAGTAAAACGATTATATCCAAAAGCAAAACTTGCAGTAGGTCCTGCAATTGATGGTGGATTTTTCTATGATTTTCAGGTAGAAAAACCATTTTCACCCGAAGATTTAGCAAAACTTGAAAGCGAAATGATGAAGATTGCCAAAGAAGGTATTAAGCTTGAAAGATTTGAATTGAGCGGTGATGATGCAAAAGAACTGATGAAAGATGAACCTTTTAAATTAGAATTGATTGAAGAACATTCAGGTAAAGGTGAAGCTATCAGTTTCTTTAAACAAGGAGATTTTACCGACCTTTGTGCAGGTCCTCATTTGATGGATACAACAAAAGTAAAAGCAGTAAAATTAACACAATGTACAGGTGCTTATTGGAGAGGCGATGCAACGAAAGCAACTTTATGCAGAGTTTATGGTGTTGCATTTCCTAAAGCTGTATTGCTTGAAGAACATTTGGCTCGTGTTGAAGATGCAAAAAAACGTGACCATAATAAAATCGGCAGAGAACTTAAATATTTCTGTACCTCTGAAATGATTGGTCAAGGTTTGCCGCTTTTAATGCCAAAAGGAGCAAAACTGTTTCAAATTTTAAACCGTTATGTACAAGATTTGGAAGAAAATGAATATGGTTATGTAATGACAAGAACACCATTAATGGCAAAATCAGATTTATATAAAGTTTCGGGACATTGGGACCATTATAAAGACGGTATGTTTGTTTTAGGTGATGAAGAAGTTGACAAAGAAGTATATGCTTTACGTCCAATGACTTGCCCATTCCAATATCAAGTATATCTTAATGATATGCATTCTTATCGTGATTTACCGTTACGTTATGGTGAAACCTCAACCTTGTTCCGTAATGAAGCTTCAGGTGAAATGCACGGACTTATTCGTGTGCGTCAGTTTACAATTTCCGAAGGACATTTGA
>JAVVRS010000271.1:0-1546 GCA_036654595.1 Oscillospiraceae bacterium
ACGGTTGTTGGGCAGTTTCTTTATACTTAAATCAATTTTTGACAGGAGGGCTATTATTGCTTTTACTAAGTGCTGACGCATCATTTTTGGGTACGTTGGCAGATAAGTTTTACAATACTTTAATCTATAAAGACAGATGGAAATATCTTGCTGAGGGTCTTGGTGTTACTTTAAAAATAACATTTTTTGCTGTAATTTTAGGTATTGTAATCGGACTTTTAATCTCTATTATACGTTCTACACATGACATGACAGGTAAGCTTAAAATCCCAAATGCTATTTGTCGTGTATATCTGTCTATTATCCGTGGCACTCCTGTTATGGTTCAGCTTTTGATAGTTTATTTTGTAATTTTCGGTTCGGTAAAGATTGATAAAGTCTTTGTTGCAATACTTGCCTTTGGTATAAATTCAGGTGCTTATGTTGCCGAAATCTTCCGTTCGGGTATTATGTCTATTGATAAAGGTCAACTTGAAGCCGGACGTAGTTTAGGTTTTAATTATGTACAAACCATGTGTTTTATTATTCTTCCGCAAGCACTCAAAAATGTACTGCCCGCACTTGGCAACGAATTTATTGTACTGATGAAAGAAACTTCTATTTCAGGCTATATTGCTTTGCAGGATTTAACCAAAGGCGGAGATATTATCAGAAGCCAAACTTTTGATGCTATGTTCCCATTGCTTACCGTTGCGGCTATCTATTGGGTATTTGTTGCCGGTATAAGCCATCTCTTGACTTTATTTGAAAGGAGATTACGAAACAGTGAGCATTAAAACAGATAAATTAATAGAAGTTAAAGACCTTGAAAAATCCTTTGGAGAGGTAAATGCACTTAATGGTATAACCACCGATATTCACAGAGGTGAGGTTGTGGTTGTAGTTGGTCCGTCAGGCTCGGGCAAATCAACATTTTTACGTTGTTTAAATCTTTTGGAAAAACCAACAAAAGGCAGTGTAATTTTTGAAGGTGTTGATTTAAGTGACCCTAAAACCGACATTGACCGTTTACGTCAAAAAATGGGTATGGTATTCCAACATTTTAATCTTTTCCCACATATGACAATACTTAAAAATATGACTATTGCACCAATGAAGCTACAAAAGAAAACTGCACAACAAGCAGAAGATTTAGCAATGCAACTACTGCATAAAGTTGGACTTGCCGAAAGAAGCACGGCATTTCCTTCACAGCTTTCAGGCGGACAAAAACAGCGTATTGCTATTGTTCGGGCACTTTGTATGCAGCCTGATGTAATGCTTTTTGATGAGCCTACATCAGCTCTTGACCCACAGATGGTTGGTGAAGTTTTAGAGGTTATGCGAACACTTGCAAAAGATGGTATGACAATGGTTGTTGTTACTCATGAAATGGGCTTTGCCAAAGAAGTTGGTACAAGGGTAGTTTTCATGGAAGACGGTAAAATAATTGAGCAAAATACACCGGAAGAATTTTTCGGTAATCCGCAAAGTCCTCATTTGAAAACATTCCTTTCAAAGGTTTTATAGCGGTTACACAGTGGCCGGGGCGGCACAATCAAGGGCA
>JAVVRS010000272.1:0-1522 GCA_036654595.1 Oscillospiraceae bacterium
GCTGAAATGGCGGTTCTTGCGGTATGTTTTTCATTGTACTGGTGTCTGCTTTTCAAGTTGCTGGGAATGTTATTAACGCAAGTAAAGCTAAAAAAGATATACATTTTGCCAATCAATGTGATAAACACAGTAATTGTTTTTGCTGTGTCTATTTTAGTTAACAAGCCGAGTATCTCATTTATGACTATGTTTTTGCTGATGCTTTTGGACATTCATCTGCTGTTTAAAAGCACTTTCAGGCAAAATTTATTTTGTTCACTTGCCTGCATTATTCATGTTTTGATTGCGTATGTTATGGTTGTTTCGCTTTTTTTAATGACAAGCAGATATACAATGCACGAAACCTTGGGCATTGTGCATTGGCGTGTGATGTTGCTGATTGCTGTGTTTGCAGTGCTTAATATAGCAATTGTGCTTGTGATAAAATTTTTGCCCTTAAATCAAATTCGCATTATAAACCAGCATAAGGAGCCACAGCTATTTTTAATAGTGTGGATGTCCGTAAATGCTATATTCTTATTGTATAATGCGAGTATGTTTGATATTCAGCAGCTGCATATAGGTATGGAATTGGACCAAATCGCACTGTCATTAACCATTTTGGTGGGGCTGTATATTGTGACTTTTTTTGCAATGAACACGGTGACTCTTTTGGGGTATAAAGAAAAAAGCCTTGAGCTTACACAGGCGGTGAACCAAGAGCAGCAGTACCGCAATGCTATTACAAAGGACGCCATTGTTTCCTACGAAATCAATGTGACCCAAAATACCATTTTAAACGGTTTTGAAAATATGCGGCAGGATGTCGGGGATATGGTTGACGTATACGATGATATGTTTACACTTATGACAAATAAAGTAATTCATTCAGATGACCTCCCTAAGGTTGCAAAATATGCCGCCCGAGATAATCTTCTCCGTGAGTTTGACAGGGGAAAAACTGAAGCTTACATTGAGTATCGCAGATTAGCAGATACCGGCGAGTATATATGGGTTAGGTCTGTGACAAATTTACTGGAGAATATCGAGACGGGGGATTTGATTGCCTACGTCTACATTAAAAACATTGATAAAGAAAAAAAGCGGCAGATTGAATTGCAGCGAATGGCAGAGTGCGACTCGCTTACAGGGTTTTATAATAAAGAAACAACCTGCAAATTGATAAATGAATATTTGATGGACACTAATAAAGCCGATAACGCCACGATGTTTATGATAGACGTTGACAACTTTAAAGAAATTAATGACCATTTAAGCCATCCCTTTGGAGACGTGGTGCTTTGTGAGCTTGCAGACAAGCTACGCTGCATTTTTAGAAAAGGTGATATTCTCGGACGTATAGGCGGAGATGAATTTATTGCATTTATCAAAGATGATGCCTCGGTGGAAACGGCTGTGAGCAAGGCGGAAGAAATTAGTAAGGCATTTCAGATGAAATACAAAGGCTCAAAAGCGGAATATTCAATTTCAAGCAGTATTGGCATTGCAATTGCTCCAAAGGACGGAAAGAATTTTGAAGAAC
>JAVVRS010000273.1:0-1512 GCA_036654595.1 Oscillospiraceae bacterium
TATTCAGCGAGGCGGAAGCCCATCATCACAGGACCGAATTGTTGCAAGTGCTATGGGATATCATGCGGTTGAACTATTATGTAAGGATATAGGAAATCGTGTTGTTGTACTGCGTCAGTCCAAAATAACCGATTATGATATAATGGAAGCATTGTCTATGAAAAAAGCATTGGATATTGACATGATGCACATTACTCATGCACTTTCAAGGTGAGGAGAATTTATGAATGAACGCCTGGCTGAAGGGAATATCAATAAACTTTTATGGAGTTTAAGTATTCCCGCAATACTCGGTATGTTAAGCGGTGCAATTTTTAATGTTGCAGACAGAATTTTTGTGGGTAAAGTCAGCCCATTGGCACTTACTGCCGTTGGTATAACAATGCCGGTACAAATTTTACAGATGGCTGTGATACTTCTTATTGGGGTAGGCTCATCTACTTTAGTTTCAATCAAACTCGGTGAGGGTAAAAAACAAGAAGCCGAAGATATCCTATTCTTGGCATTCAAATATATTATAATTACGCTAATAATTTTTGCTGTACTCTTTGTTATATTTTGTGACCCGATATTAAAAATACTATCTGTTTCAGAGCAGGTAATGCCATATGCAAAAAGCTATATTATGATTTTGATTGTCGGCAGCGTTGTCAGCATACCCGGATATTGTCTTAACAATTCAATGAGAGCAATAGGGAAAGCAAATGTTTCAATGAACATAATATTGGTCACCTCGGTAATAAATATAATACTTGACCCTATCTTTATCTTTGTATTGGATATGGGTGTAGCAGGTGCAGCTTTTGCAACGGTTATCTCTCAAACCATACTTACCGTTTATGTAACAATGTATTTTTACAAGGGTAAAGATTTACCTGTAAATTTAAAATTTGTTAAGGTTGCGAATGAAAAAAGACTGGTTAAAAAGATTATTATCAATGGTTCACCATCATTTTATGTGCAGATACTTGCAACCTTTGTAACTATATTTACCAATTGGAGCTTACTCAGATACGGCAGTGACCTAGATGTTGCCTCTGTCACAATAATGAGCACTATCTTTGGATTTTATCATATGGTGGTGTTTGGGATTGTCCATGGCAATCAGCCGATATGCGGTTACAACTGGGGGGCTAAAAAGTATGACAGAGTTCTTCGGTCATTACAGCTTTCATTGTTGTATGCATTTATCTTATCCTTTGCTTTATTTATGGTTATTGAATTTTATCCTGCGGCTTTGGTTGGAATGTTCACAGATGATGCAGTGTTACTGTCAACCACCGAAAATGCAGTAAAATTATATCTTGTTATGATACCGCTTATAGGGTTGCAAACGGTCAGTTCACAGTACTTTCAGTCAGTAGGTAATGCACGATTATCAAGTCTGTTGTCATTATTGAGATATGGGGTAATATTAGTACCTGCGGTTTTAATTTTAGCCCCAACCATTGGTGTACAAGGCATTTATATCAGCAATGCAGTATCTGATTTTATTGCATCTGTAGTTGCAAT